>DMRT01000067.1 GCA_003455235.1 Chitinophagaceae bacterium | reverse complement strand
CCGCTTGCAGGTGCCAGCATCAACTTCGGCAATTCGGGTATCACCTCCGACAAAGACGGCATGTTCTCTGTTGATTGTAATAAATCATCGGAGCTCACGGTTTCATTTGTAGGGTACGAATCCTACAGGCTGAAAATAAAAAACTGTAACGAAGACTTAAAAATCGCACTGCAATCAACCGGAAGAACACTGGGTAATATCGAGATTGTTTCCACCGCATCCAGTAATAATAACCTTTTATACCAACCCGTATCAATCACCAAACTGGCACCGGTGGATTTAAAAAGAGGACAGGGTATTTTTCTGCAGGATGCAATTGAAACCAGTGTACCCGGTGTGATCATGAACAGGAGGACGGTTTCGGGTGGTCAGCAATTCAATATCCGTGGCTATGGCAACGGAGCCAGGGGCACAAACGGAGTGAACAGCAATTTTGACGGCCAGGGCTATAAGGTGTATATAAATGATATGCCCCTGACAGATGCTGAAGGAATAACCACATTGGACGATATCGATTTCGCCTCGCTGGGAAATGTAGAAGTGCTGAAGGGCCCGGCAGGAACCTTATACGGGCAGGCTATTTCAGGGGTTGTCAGTTTCAGAACCCTGAAACCGGAAAGCGGAAAAACGTCGATCAGCCAGGAAATAATGCTGGGCAATTATGGCCTGCAGCGATATACCACCCGCTTTGCAACAGGAAATGAACGCAGCGGCATTTTACTGAATTACGGCAAGCAGAAGTCTGATGGTTTCTCCATTCACAATGCTTCACACAAGGATTTTGCCAACCTGGTACTGATGAGTCAGCCAAATGAAAAACAGAATTTTTCGGCCTATGTTGGCTTCACCGACAGTTACGACGAACGGTTAGGCGAACTGACCATTGCCCAATGGGAAAGTAAGGATTACTCAGGCAACCCGAATTACATCCGGAACAATGGCCACAGTCATGTGGTTACTTACAGGGCAGGCGTAACGCATACGTATAACTTCACCAAAGGATTCTCCAACACGTCTACCGTATTTGGTACCGGGTTCAGAAGTGATGCAAGCAGCGCCGGTGGATGGACGGATAAAAACACGGTCAATTATGGCTTCCGCACTTCATTCGATACAAAGTTTTCACTGGGCAATAACACAGGCCTCAATGGAATCACCGGGATGGAAATTCAGCGGCAGAATGCACAAACGGTTGGATATAGTATGAAAGTGAATCCCAATGACCCCAATCCTGGTACGTATACCTATGGCGTGAGCCCCTATTATGTAATCAATGCCACTACATCCAACGTGGCTTATGAAACACAGCCCACTTCATTTTTTACCGAATGGACATTGGCGCTACCGCAGGATCTGACTGTGTCTGCAGGTATAGGATATAGTTCCCAGAAAATCTCATTGAGTGACCGTTTCAGATCGATTACAGCCACCTACCCGGGTCAGTTTGATACCAGCTACAAGGGCATGTGGTCTCCCCATTTTGCTGTGAACAAGGTTTTCAGCAAAAAAGTTTCGGCATATGCTTCCTACAGCAAGGGATATAAAGCGCCTACCAGTTCCTATTTCTTTATTGTTACACCGGTTGTCGGCGCCACGCCTTCCTCCGGTTTTATCAACAGCACCTTAAAGCCCGAATTCGGTGATCAGTTTGAAGTAGGTTCAAAGGGATCGTTACTGAAAGACAGGTTCACCTATCAACTGGCTTTATTTGCTTTTAATATTCACAATAAAATGACAGCCGTATCGGTACCGCTTAATGCTACCACCACAGCCTATAGTTATATGGTGAACGGCAGTACACAAAAACACAAAGGCATTGAAGCCACCTTGAAATATGCCATCGTGAACAATGAAAACAGCATCATCACCAACGTAACTCCGTTTATCAATTTCACGTATTCTGATTTTAAATACGGGAATGATTTTAAGATCGTAACCGGTGCTACGGTTGCCGCACGTGATACCATTGATTACAGCGGCAAAGCCGTATATGGCGTGCCAAAGGTTATGAATGCACTGGGCGTGGATGTGACAACAAAGTTTGGCCTGTATGCAAACCTGGTGCACATTTACAAAGACGGCGTTACCATCGGCACTCTCAAAACCAGTGCAGCAGGAGTGAACCCCAAGGTATTCACCACCTATTATGCCTCCAGCTATAACCTGCTGAATGGAAAAATCGGTTTCAAAAGGAACCTGTCCAGTCATTTCTTACTGGATGCATTTTTCGGTGTGAACAATATTGGAAACACACAATACCCGATCATGATCTTTGTAAATCAATTAGCCGATGCATATATACCAGCTCCTCCAAAAGCTGTTGTATATGGCGGATTGAACCTGAAATACACTTTTTAATTCCTGGTAACGAGGTAGCCGGCCAAAGACTACCTCGTTACATTTTCAATACAACAACATGAAAAAAATATTTTTACCCATTCTGTTTTCCCTGCCTGTTTTACTTATGTCCTGCGGGCGGTTTGGAAATAAAGAAGCGGACGGAGTTAAAGACATGCGCATTGTTTGCCTGTCGAAGCATCTTACCGAAATGCTGTTTGCGCTGGGTAAGGGACATAACATTGTGGCGGTTGATCTCAGTAGTACCTATCCCGACAGCGCCAAGCTGCTAAAAACAGTAGGTTACCACCGTGCACTGAGCCCGGAAAGCATCATTGCCATGAACCCCGACCTGGTGATACACAGCAACGACATCGGCCCGGACAATGTATTGCCGCAGATAACAAAAGCGGGATTAAACATAAAGGCCTTCGGCGGAGCCAACACCATCGACAGTGCCAACCTGTTACTGAAAGAATTGGGCAGGTTTTTCGGAGAAGAAAAGAAAGCAGATTCGATCATTGCCAAAATGAATGAAGGCATTGCAAAAGCAGCCGACACCCTGAAGGCAATGAACATTACAGACTCCCTGAAAGTAATGATCATTCACTTCGGGCTCCGCAACAACAACTACTTTGTAATGAGCGGCCGCAACGGCGTGGGAGATAAAATGCTCCGGCTGGCGGGTTGCACACCTGCACAATACGATGGAAAAGGGGCAAGGGAAATGAGTGCCGAAGCAGTGGCGCTGGCAAACCCGGATATTATCGTAGCCACCGATTTTGGTTACGACCGCATGGGAAGCATAGATAATTTCCTCATCACTGTTCCGGGAGTTGCTTTAACCAATGCAGGAAAAAACCGGCGTATCATTCGTTTTGAAGAGCACGACCTGGTGTACTTTGGTCCACGTACGGGAGAGAACATCATCAAATTGATTAACCTGCTTCATCCTGCTGCCGGTGCTGAGAAAAAATAAACTCTTCCTGCCTGTGCTGATTGCATTGATGGTGATCGTGATTACCTGTGCCATTATGTTTGGTGCCGTTCATGTTTCACCGCCGGACATGTACTTATCTCTGAAACATTTTTTTAACGGGCAAAATCCGGCCAATATTTATGAAGGGGTTTTTATCCAGTTACGCCTTCCCCGGGTGCTGCTTTGCGCCATTACCGGCGCCATACTGGCAGTGAGCGGGGTGCTGATGCAGGGATTGTTCCGCAACCCGATTGTGGAACCGGGACTTGTAGGAACCAGTGCCGGTGCGGCTTTAGGGGCATCAATTGTTTTTGTGATGGCTCCTGCTTTCAGTCTGTCATTAAAAAGTTTCATGGGTCCATTATTGGTTCCGGTGGTTGCCTTCGCCGGCGCTTTACTTGCCACATACATGGTGTATTCGCTGGCAAAAAATGCCAAACGCATCTCCATCATGTCGTTACTGCTTATCGGTATTGCAGTGAATGCCGTTTGCTTAAGCGGTACCGGCTTCATGAGTTATATCGCAAGGGATCCACAGGCGAGAAGCATCACTTTCTGGAACCTGGGAACATTTTCCGGGGCATCTTGGCAACAGGTATTTATTGTGGGAACGGTGGCTGCTGTTATTTTCATCCTGGCACTACGATACGCTAAACAACTGAATACATTACTGCTGGGTGAGGAAGAAGCCACTTACCTCGGCGTTAATCCGGACAAACTCAAGCGAAGGATCATGCTGCTGAACACGGCCATGGTTTCTGTTGCAACCGCCTTTGTGGGTGTGATTAGTTTTATGGGACTGATTGTACCGCATGTGTTGCGGTTGTTGATCGGAAGCGACAATAAAAAACTATTGCCTGCGTCCATGATCCTCGGCGCCACGCTGCTGGTATTGGCTGACCTGTGCGCAAGATTATTACTGGCACCGGCAGAGGTACCCATCGGCATCATTACTTCATTGGTGGGCGCCCCGGTTTTTATCATATTGCTCAAACGTTTTAACCTGGTACAGCACCAGGGAGGTTATAATGCTTAGAACAGCGAACATATCATACCGCATTGGCAAAAAAAAGATCCTCAACGGGATAACGGCTGAATTCAAACCGGGTGAATTCAATATGATACTGGGTCCGAATGGGTCCGGTAAATCAACCTTCCTGAAAATATTCAGTGGGGAGATACAAGGGTACGAAGGATCAGTTTTTTATAATGAGGACAATATCTCAATTCTGAAAAAAGAAGAGCTTGCAAAATACCGGGCAGTAATGAGCCAGCAGCCGGAACTGAGTTTCCCGCTGATGGTGGAGGAAGTAGTGATGATGGGCAGGTACCCGCATTTTACCTTCAGCCCAGGCGCAAAAGACGAAGCCATCTGCCGGGAAGTGATGGAACAAATGAACCTGCTGGCTTTTAAAGAACGAAACTACCTTACGCTGAGCGGCGGCGAAAAACAACGGGTTCAGTATGCACGGGTATTGACGCAGATCTGGAACCGGCCCGTATCCGGGTATCGCTACCTGTTTTTAGACGAACCGCTTACCAGTCTCGATATCAATTACCAGCAGGAATTTTTACGCATCGCCCAGGCGTTTAAAAAGGAAGACACAATACTGGTAGCCGTTATGCACGACATTAACCTGGCCACCCAATACAGCGATAAAATCTTCTTCATGAAAGAAGGGAACCTGGTTGCGCATGGCCATCCGGCAGACATTCTTTCCGAATCATTACTGGAAGAGGTGTTCAGCATTAAAGCCAGCATCATCAGTAACCCCGTTACGCACACGCCGCTGGTCATTTATACCAATGCCGCTTCCGTTTAATTTTCGTTATTGCTGCTGGGTATGCCTTGCCGGACGACCTGAACTGGAAGGCTAATACAAAATATTATAAAATATTTACAAGTACAGAAGGGGGTTGAGAACATTCCGGACCGCAATTACCGTTATTTCGCACCTGGCTTTTCCAGCCCCGCCGGGCGGAATTTGATTCTTGCCGTAAGGGCAAACTGGTGACACCCGGGCCAAAACCTGCGAACCTATGTAAACTGAGGGTCAAAATGTTAACATTTTGACCCTTGGCATTTCTGGTGCAGCATTACTTAGCCTTATTTTGTCTATATTTATAGGGTAAACTAAGCATAACCATGACCGAAGAGCTCATGCTGACCGGCTGTATAAAGAATAATGCCACTGCACAGGAGGCATTATACAACCGTTTTAGCCCCCGGATGCTGGGCGTATGCTACCGTTTTGCCAAGAACCGGGAGGATGCTGAGGACATGTTGCAGGAAGGGTTTATCAAGGTGTTCACTCAAATACACCAATACAGGAATGAAGGTGCCCTGGAAGGCTGGATACGAAGGATCATCGTTCATACCTGTATCAACATTCTGAAAAAGAATAAGAAGTTTTCCGATAGTGTGGACATCATCCATGCCAACAGTGTTCATGTAAGAGAAGAAATTATTCCTTCCATCATGCAGGCCAAACAGGTGGTGGAATGCATCCGGACCCTTCCGATAGGGTACCGCACCGTTTTAAACCTGTACGCCATTGAGGGATTTTCGCACAAGGAAATAGCCGGAATGCTGGACATTGAAGAAAGCACCAGCCGGAGCCAGTACACAAGGGCCAAGGCCATGCTGGAAGAAATACTGATAAAAAAGAAGATCATTCAAAAGCAACAGAAAAAAACAACGTTATTCGGAGCTGTATCGCCGGGATAGATGACCTGATTGGATCATAAACCGGCCATTACCAACAACTATTATGTTTTTGAAAAAATGGAAAGAGAATTTTACACGGATGAATTTGAACAGCTGATCAAGGAAAAATCAGACCAGTTCAGGATGTATCCCTCAAAACGGGTATGGCACAGCATCTACAATAACCTGCATCCCAGCCGCAGGTGGCCTTCCTTTGCCATTTTCATTCTTTTCCTTGGCTCCCTCGTTTCAATCGGCTACCTGAATACCAGCGATAACAGCAGGAATTTTAAATTCGGAGCCGGTATCGCCTCCACATCTTCAACAGAAAAAACCAACTCAGAAAACGATAACAGTAAACCAGCAACACAGGCAAATAACAACAGAAGTGTACAACCTGTTACTGTTACTATAGGCATTCCGCAGGCTGAAACGCCTGCATTGGCTGCCAACCAAAACAATACCAGCATAGCAGCGGTTGTTAACAGCAGCACCAGAACAGAAAGGCTGGCTGCCAGGAATCCAAAAAACAAACAGACAATGTCATCGTCTGTTTCCAGCAACAAAGGGAGAGTTGATGACCAGCTGGCTGTACGTACAAACAGTAAGCAACCAGTTAAAGGCATACAAAAACCTGTCGTAGGCGTTTCGCAGGCTGATGCTGAAGAATCTTCAGAAACAGAAAAAGACCTGATGGTGGATAAAGCTCCGGCTGTGAATACCACAGTAAAATCACCTGCAGCAGCTTCCAATACTGAAAAGAGTATGGCGGCAATTGCAGAGGCTGAGAATAAGCCGGTACTTAAACCAACCATTTCAGAGGTGAACGCCGACGTCCAGGAAGAAAAATCATGGATTGAAAATTATGCCCAGCAGAACAAGCCTGCGGGTAAAAAATGGAAAGATCGCCTGGACCTCGAGATTTATGCCACCCCGGCTGTTAATTACCGTAAGTTATCGGCCGAATCAAAAGGTTCTAATGCACCATTTGCCATGACAGGCGATATCAATAAAGCCATCAGTCAAAGGCCTGGGCTTGGAATTGAAACCGGTGTAGGTGTTTCTTATGCCTTTGCAAAAAACCTTCGGTTAAAAGCCGGTTTGCAGTTCAACTATACCAATTATAACATCAATGCCGACCGTACCAGTCACCCGATACAAACCACGGTATTGATGACAGACCCGGCCACAGGCTATACTTATCCGGTTGCCAGAACCTCCACCATTGCCAATACCTACGACAATGCACTGCAACCGGTAACCCTGCATAACCGTACATACCAGGTATCGGTACCGGTTGGGCTGGCTTATAAACTGTCGAGCAATAAAAATGTGGAATGGTTTGCCGGTGCCACGGTACAGCCTTCGTACATCTTTGGTGGGAAGGCCCACCTGATCTCCTCCGACCTTAAGAATTATGTGGAGGATGCATCTTCTATCAGGAACTGGAACCTGAATGTTGGGCTGGAAAC
>DMRT01000342.1 GCA_003455235.1 Chitinophagaceae bacterium | reverse complement strand
CCTTTACACCCAATGGCGACGGCATCAACGACCGCTGGCTGGTGACAAGCGGCGGCGCCTGCACCAAACAGATCATTGCCAAAGTATTCAACCGCTATGGCGAACTGGTGTACAGCAATGAGAATTATAACAACGACTGGGATGGAACCTACAAGGGCAAGCCGGTGGCGGATGGTACGTACTACTTTGTACTGCAATACCGCCTGATCAACGGCAACTCTATTCCGGTGCGTGGCGACCTAACCATTTTACGATAAAAAATTATAACAACGAATATGAAAAAATTACTTTCAGCGGCGTTCGTGCTTGTAAGCGGTTTTACTGCCCATGCACAGCAACTGCAAACATCATCCTTATATGATCTGCAGGGCATCCTTCACAATCCATCGGTGGCCGGAACCGGAAAGAGCAATATGCTTGGCATCTCTTACCGCAGCCAGTGGTCGGGTATCAGCGGCAGTCCAAAGACCGCCACTGTATTTGGCTCCTTCGATATCCCGTCATTCGGCATCGGCATCGGCGGAAATATTTACCAGGATAAAACCGGACCCACTTCCCGAACCGGTATATCTCTTTCCCTGGCCAAACACATCAAAGGCGATAAGGGCGTGTTCTCAATCGGTATTGAAAACCGCCTGCAGCAATATGCGATTGATAAAGGCAAGCTGACCGAATCGCTCGGTGCTTCAGACCCGGTGCTGGGTGCCACCGACAGCCGGTTTAAATACGATGCCGGTTTCGGTATTTCCTGGACGGGAAAAAAATTACAGGTGGGCGCTTCCGTTTCCCAGCTGGTGCAATCCAAACTGAATTTTTACAGCGGTAACCTGTCGAGGGATGAAGAGGCGAGGTTATACAGGCATTATTACCTGCATGGATTGTACAACTGGAATGTGGATGGCAACACCGTCATTACACCCAATGTATTGTTCATCTACCTGCCCAATGCACCGCTTGCCTACCAGGTAGGGGCGAGGCAGGAATTCAATGAACTGTTCTGGTTTGGCGGCGGATACCGGTCGCACCAGAGCTACATGCTTTCTGCCGGCATACACATCGGCAAGAAGTTTACCATCGGGTATGCATTCGACAACTATATTACCCCCATCAGCAGTTTCGATAATGGCGCCAATGCCCATGAAGTGCTGCTGCGGTATAATTTTTCAAAGTAGGAATTTCACAGCGTTTAGTTTTAGTTGAGCAGCTTACGTCCGTAAGCTGCTTTTTTATGCCCGGAAGAAAATGTTTATTAAATTTTCAAAATTTATTGAAAATACCATATCTTTGTTGTGAAAAACAAAGCCCATGAAACTTGTAATACTTGGTGGAGGATTTGGCGGACTGAGGCTGGCCCGTAAACTCAGCAACAAAGCCGGGTTCGACATCACCTTAATAGACCGGTTCAATTATCACCAGTTCCAGCCCTTGTTTTACCAGGTGGCCACTGCCGGGCTTGATGCCAGCAATATCTCCTTCCCGCTTCGTAAGGTATTTCAAAAAAGCAGGAATGTCCGATTCCGCATGGCGGACGTGCAATCCATTGATGCCGCTGCGAAAAAAGTAATTACCAACACCGGCGACTATGCATACGATGCCCTGGTGATTGCCACCGGTGCCGATACCAATTTCTTTGGCAACGAAATGCTGAAAGAAAATGCCTTCCCGATGAAGAGTACGGTGGAAGCATTGCAATTACGTCACCGCCTGTTGCATAATTTTGAAGATGCACTGCATACGGCGTCGGACCTGGAAATGCAGCGACTGATGAACGTGGTGGTGGTGGGTGCCGGACCAACCGGTGTGGAACTGAGCGGCGCCATCGCCGACATGAAACGGTTTGTGCTGCCGAAAGACTATCCCGAACTGGACTTTTCGAAAATGAAGATCTACCTGCTGGAAGGATCGGGTAAAACACTGGCAGCAATGAGTGAGAAATCGGCCAGGCAATCACAAGCCTACCTGGAAAAACTGGGCGTAAACGTTTTGACAAACACCCTGCTTAAAGAATACGATGGCAAAACGGTTTATCTGCAGGATGGGAATACCATCGAAACGTCGATGCTGATCTGGGCAGCAGGCATCAAAGGGAACGTGCCGCCCGGCATCAAACCAGAAATGATTGCAAGAGGAAACCGCATCCGGGTTAACAGGTATTGCCAGGTGAATGGATCTGAAAATATCTATGCCGTTGGCGATGTGGCTTATATGGAAGAACCGGCATATCCGGCCGGGCATCCGCAGGTAGCACCGGTAGCCATGCAGATGGCCGACCTGGTAGCAAAGAACCTGCAAAGCAATACAATGAAGAAAGACTTTGTGTACAACGACAAAGGAAGCATGGCAACGGTTGGCCGCAACCTGGCCGTGGTTGATATGCCCAGGCCCAAACTTCATTTCGGTGGTTTCTTGGCCTGGATGATCTGGATGGGACTGCACCTGATGCTGATACTGGGCGTGAAGAACCGTTTTTTTGTGTTCTGCAACTGGTTGTACAATTATGTTACCTACGACCAGAACCTGCGGTTGATTTTCAAAGAATTTGACCGGGAATCAAAGCGATGAAATACCTGTTTAATTTTATCGGAGCCGCTTGTGTATCTCTTCTTATCATCGGGCTCTTTTTTGCCCCGTTCCTGTTACTGGCATATGTTTTTTTTGTAACCGGCTTTATGAATTGATCTGCTTCAGCACTTTTCTTGCGCAGCTTTTAAAACCCGGTGTTTGATCCGGCAGCTGATCTTCAATAAGTATTTTCAGCTCAGGTGCAATTTCAGGATAGCGGGTAGCCAGGTTGCCCAGCACTTTCATGGAAAAGACCTTCACGGCAACCGTTTCTTTGGGTGATCCCAGGTATTCAAAACAAATCGTCATTACTTCACCATGGTATTTTTCCGGTATCTTGATATCCTGCATCAGCCGGATGCTGTTCCGCTTCACTGCATCGTGGAGGTTTGTTTTATGCAGGTTCTTCAGCAACTGCTTCCAGTGTATGCCGATAAGGGAAGGATGTGCCTGAACACAATAACTCACCGGCCAGGAAGCCCGCTGCACCACCCGGTATTCATCGTGCAGGAACAGGCTGAACAATTCGGCAAAGCGTGACTGGTTGCTTCCCACCCATGTCACAATCTTTGCGCATTGGTTCTTTGAATGTTCTTTCAGTATTTCTTCTCTTAATTTCACCGATTACGTGAATTGCACGAATTTAGCTTTTATGGAGGAAGTTTTAAAGGAATATGGGTTCGCCGGCAGTCAGTACAATATCTCGCCATTGGGTAACGGGCTCATCAATACTACCTGGCTGGTAGAAGAAGGAGAGAAGAAGTACGTGCTCCAGCAGATCAACCAAAATGTCTTCCGCTCTCCGGAAGACATCGCTTACAATATCCGCCTGCTGGCAGCATACCTTGAAAAAAAGCAACCTGGCTATTTATTCGTGGCACCCTTGCATACGTTGAGTGGGGAAGACCTGGTTAAACAGGAACAGGATTACTTCCGCCTTTTCCCTTTTATGGATCATTCACACAGCATTGACGTGGTGCAAAAGCCGCAGCAGGCCTACGAAGCAGCAAAACAATTCGGCCGCTTTACAAAAATGCTTTCGGGTTTTGATGCCACACAGTTGAAAATAACATTGCCATCCTTTCACGACCTGTCTCTCCGCTACCGGCAGTTTGAAGCGGCGCTTACAACCGGTAATGAGCAAAGAATAGAACAGTCGGGATCACTTATTTCTTTTTTGCTGTCAAATAAAAAAATAGCGGATGAGTTTGAAACGGTAAAGAAACAGTTCAGGATCCGTTGCATTCATCACGATACCAAGATCAGCAATGTGCTGTTTGATGCGCAGGATAAAGGACTTTGTGTAATCGACCTGGATACGGTGATGCCGGGTTATTTCATCAGTGATGTGGGAGACATGATGCGTACCTATTTGTGCCCGGTGAGCGAGGAGGAAAAGGATTTTTCAAAAATTCACATCCGCGGCGAATTTTACCGGGCAATTGAGGAGGGGTATCTTTCAGAAATGGGTGCTGCGCTGACGGAGTTTGAAAAACAGTTTTTTCATTATGCCGGTACATTCATGATCTATATGCAGGCGCTCCGTTTCTTAACGGATCACCTGAATAACGATGTTTACTATGGTGCCCGGTACGAAGGGCACAATTTTATCCGTGCCGGCAACCAGGCTGTTTTATTGCAACGCCTGCTGGAATTTAATCCCGGTTAAGTTCGATCTTTTCGCCGATGGGATGGGCTGCCTGGTAGGTGAACCCGAGAATGGATGCAATCGTTTGTGCAAACTGTTTTTGATAGAACTGTTGTGCATTTTTTACTTCTCCTTTCTTTTTGATGCCCGGTCCCATGGCAGCAAACCATATCTGGTAGGCGTCTTTGATGTCGCTGCCGTGATCGGTCCATTGTTTCTTTTCCATATCCCCACGCCCGTGGTCCACCGTAATGAAAAGAGCCGTTTTGTTTTTATAGAAAGGATCGCTTTGTACATAATTCCAGATGTCCTGTATCCATTTGTCCACCATATTCGCCGCATTCAGGTAATCCTTGTACCTGCCACTGTGCGCCCATTCATCGGTCTCTCCATAAGCGATGTACAGTACTTTTGGTTTTTTGTTCTGCAGGTAGTTCATGGCGGCATAATGGGTGAATACATCCAGGCACTCCGCCTCATCAAAAGGTTTGTAAGAATCATGGTTGAGCTGATTGATGATTTGCTCGGCCACGGTAGGATTTGCCCCGCCCACTTTGTCGAATGCAGAGAATACAGGCACCTTGCTTCTCCCTTCATTCAATATGCGGTCGAATGCATCCCAGGCGCCAAATGCGGCGATCCTGTTTTGATATTTCGGCTGACTGTTTAAGAATTCAAGTAAGGTAACATGCGGATTGGGAGGAAAGGAGTTGCTGTTGACAGCTGTATCCGGGTACCCGGTGAATATTTCACTGTAACCGGGATACGAGAACCAATAGCGGTTTGCATTGTCCACCTTGTTTCCGTAATTTCTGTTGCCATAGATCTGCCCGTTTCCCGCCACGGTGCTCCAGAGAAAGGGCATGAGCTTCCTTCTTCTCGTTTCTGCATTGCCCGACCAGTATTTTTTAAAGATGCCGGCGCTGTCGTACTGGTTGAATTGTTTGTTATTGGCAATGGCGCTGTCCATGCCGCCAAATACTTCCTGCCAGCGGAATCCGTCGGTGGTGATGATGATGATGTTTTCGGCCGTTTGAGAATTTGCTGAATGAAAACCGATCAGCAGGAATAACCCCAGTAATCTTTTCATGTTACTCTTGTGTTTTGAATGCTAAGATAGGTTTTGCTTCGGTTTGCAGCAGATCGAATACGATGATTTCATTGTTCCCTTTTTTCAACCAGCCTGCCGGGCAGTACAACCTTTGTTGGGGTCCCACATTCCAGTGCCGGCCCAGGTTACGTCCGTTTATATAAACCATCCCCTTGCTGTACCCACTGAGATCAAAATAGGTATCGGCGGTTTTATCCAGGATGAAATTTCCTTTAAAGAACATGCCTTGTTTGTTATTTGTGTTAAGAGCAGGTTTAACGGCCGCCTCTGCAAATTCCGGGTCCATCGGGAGCCGGAATTGTTCCCAGTTCATGAGGGTCATGCCATTTAAGGTGACCCGGTCGGTGATCCCTTTCCGGTCGATCATAAACTGGGCAAAGTTGATGTGGCCCATTCCTTCCACTAAAATATCCAACACGGGATCTTTCACGTCAGTTTTGGGAAGATCCACTGTCCAGTTGCCGCCATCGCGGTAAACCGTATCGATGAATTTCCCATTTAAAAATACCAGTGCATAATCATGCGGTTCCCAAATTTTAAGTTTGCCGCTTTTGTGCCCGATCAGTTTGGTCCGGTACAGCATCAGTCCCTGGTTTTGGTTAAGCAATTCCATGGGCAGGGGTTGAGTACTGATCACCGGCGCCGGTAACTGGTTCCATACGGAACCGGCGTATTTCATTTCAATGGAAGGAATTTCCATTGCTGGTATAGGTGCAGGAATTGGAGGGATTTGCTCACCCGTATACGAAGCGATCAGCCGGCGCAGCATATGATATTTAGGAGTGGCATTTCCCTGTTCATTGATCGGCGCATCATAATCATAGCTGGTGATATCGGGCTGGTATTGGGTGGGCGAGAAGGCGTTGGCGCCGGCAGTAAAGCCAAAGTTTGTTCCGCCGTGTATTACATACAGGTTGAAGGATTTCTTATTCTTCAGCAGGTATTCCACTTCTTTTTTCAGGTCATTGGTATCGGGCCGTTGCCATTTCTCAAACCAATGGGTTAACCAGCCCGGGGAGGTTTCGCTGCTGAACGCCGGCATATCCGGATCTGCTTTTTTCGCCTGGTCAAAGTCGGCATCGCTGCTGCCGCTGTCGAGCCCGATGGCGGTGCCCTTAACGTGTCCCGCTTCCAGCATGTACGCCGTGGGGCCGTCGGCGGTATAAAACGGAACCCGGATGCCGTTTTTCAGCCATTCTTTTCGCAATGCTTCCAGGTAGGTTTTATCATTGCCGTAGCTGCCGTACTCATTTTCCACCTGCACCATCAGTATGGGGCCCCCGTTCACACATTGCTGGGGCGCTACTTTTTTGGCCAGGGCAGTAATATACTTTTTTGCTGCCGCCATATACCTGCTGTCCATGCAGCGGATTTTTATATCCGGGTATTTTAAAAGATAGGGAGGCAGGCCGCCGAAATCCCATTCAGCGCAAACATACGGACCGGGTCTTAACAGCACCCACATATTTTCTTCCCGGCAGATGCGGATGAACCCGGCAATATCCCTGTTTCCCGTTCTAAAATCGAATATGCCTTCCTTTTCTTCGTGGTAATTCCAGAATACATAGGCAGCAATGGTATTGCAGCCCATGGCTTTTGTCATCTGAATGCGGTGCCGCCAGTATTCTTTCGGTATTCGTGCCGGGTGCAGTTCGCCGGAGATGATCTGGAAGGGTTTACCATCAAGCAGGAAACCGGTTGCAGACAGGGAGAATTGATGGGGTTGGGAGAAACTGGTTTGAGCAACGCAGATCAAAAAAAGGATGAGGTATTTTTTCATAAATGGTGATTGGTAAATGGTGCCGAGGTTCTCGCCATGCCGGTTACCGGTACAACACATCATACAACGACATTACCCGGATTGTTTTGGGGTCGAGTGTTTTATTGGCCGTGATCTTTTCATTAATGCCTTTGTAAAGATCAAAATAATTGGAAGAAAATACCACGCCGGGATCATCGCAGTGAATATACACATACTTGGCATTCTCGGTGGATGAAATGGAAATGGTATTGCCCTGGACCAGCAATGCATAATCCGGTTTGGATAATTTTAATTCCTTCGGCTTAAGTGCTTCCTGTGCCGGCTGTACATCTTCGCGGTAAGCTTCCCGTACGGCGTACCAGGCCGCCTTGGGTCCACGGCTGTAATCGGTGATGCTCCAGCTGGATACCGGCCAGCAATCATTCAGCTGCCAGAGCAGGGTTCCCATATTGGTGGGATATTTACTTCGGTGGGTAGCGATGCTGTTTCGTAAAATATAAAACTGCAGGCATTGTGTTAAGTAAGTATATTTTTCCAGGGAGAGTTTGCGGAGTTTTACCGAATCAATGAAATAGCGGGTGAGGTAATGATCCAGCTTTTTGAAACCATCATTTGCTTTCTGGTGCGCCTGTATCACCGGGGATTGCAGCCACCGGTCGCTGCTGTCGGTAAATGTTGTTATGCTGTTCCAGTTGGGCATGGACTGCATGCCGTATTCGCTGATGAAGCGCCCTGTTTTGGTTTCAAAAACCTCCCAGTCCTCCAAACCCCACCACAGTCCCCAGTAATGACTGTCGCCTTCGGTAAAACTTTCTTTATGTCCCCAGCCATTTTTAGGCGAGGTGGAAACATATGGCCTTGTTCCATCAAACTGCTCCACCCATTTTTTCAGGCTGTCTTCAAACAACCGCTTGTAATCATTCCATATCGAAATGGAATCTGCTCCATGCAGGTTGAACTGTTTCTGCCAGCCCCAGTTCTTCCAGGCTTCATCAATTTCGTTATTGCCGCACCAGAGTACAATGCAGGGGTGATGACGCAGCCGGCCCACCTGGTACCTTATTTCTTCCCGCACATTATTCATAAAGGCTTCATCCGCGGGATACATGCCTCCGGCGAACATAAAATCCTGCCAAACCATAATACCGAGTGAATCGCAGAGGGTATAAAAATAATCGTCTTCATAAACCCCGCCGCCCCACACACGCAGCATGTTCATGTTGGCATCTTTGGCCATCAACAACAGTTTCCGGTATTCATCTTTACTCACCCTGGGCAGGAACATATCGGCCGGGATCCAGTTGGCCCCTTTGCAATAAACGGGTTTGCCGTTCTTTTCAAAATAGAAGGAAGTGCCCACAGCGTCTTTTTGCTGAATAAGCCTGGTGTGATCATTCCAGCTTTCTGTTACCGGTGCCATGAGCATCATATCTTCTCCGTCTTCGGCAAAGAGGGTTATTTTCTTCCATATTCCGCAGCCTACAAACGTTGGCCCCCAATCCCACCCGAAATGATATTGCGCCTTACGGACATACACCCGGTTGTTATCGGGCCTTACCAATGGTAATTGTGCTTTGGCAATGCTGTCGGCTTTGTTTTGTGCCGACCAGAATTTGATGAGTAGTTCGTTGCGTCCTTTCCGGATGCTTTTTTTTACATCCACTCTCCAGCCCCGAAACATGTTATCGGCTTTCAGGATTGGTTTCCCATTCAGGTAAACATCGGCATAGGTATCCAGTCCATCAAAATTCAGTTCAATGATTTTTCTTTTGTACGTTTTCTTGTCAATTTCAAAAATGGTTCTGTATTCCCAATTCTCTTTGTCAATCCACTGCAGCCTGGCTTCATTATCTCGGTAATACGGATCGGGGATGAGTTTATTGGCGAGCAGGTCGGTATGCACCGTGCCGGGAACCGAGGCCGGGTACCATTTGGTTTCTTTTTGATTTTTAAACTGCCAGTCTTTGTTCAGTTCAATGAATGAGAACTGAGAGAATGCCGTTTGTACAGAGATGAGTATTACAAAACTGAGTATGCTGAATTTCATTTTACAGGTCCTTGAGATTGTCCATGATCTTTTTTATTTCATCCGTGTTCACCGAAACCGATCGCATTTTTTCATTCATGGCTGGATTGATAAAACTCATTTTGCTCTCTGCATCCGCCCGGGCAGAAGTATGAAATTCCCTGGCCCCGGTCATTGTTGCCAGTTCCGCAACATTGGATGACTTCAGACCACTGCCTGGCATAAGGATGATGCGATCATCCGCCTGCTGAATGAGTTGGGCAATAAGATTGGCGCCATCCATTGCATTGGGCTTTTGCCCCGATGTAAGTATCCGCTCACAGCCGGTATCTATCGCATCTTCCAATGCCTGGAACACATCGGCTGTTCTGTCAAATGCCCGGTGCATGGTTACCCCCATGGGATAGGCCAGCTCAACCAGGGATGACATTCTTTTTTTGTCGACTGCTCCGTTTGCATGCAGCATGCCGAATACCACGCCGTTGCACCCGAGTTGTTTGCAGAGTTTGATATCCGTTTGCATCATTTCAAATTCCTCATCGCTGTATAAAAAATCGCCGCCCCTGGGGCGGATCATCGGGTACAGGTCTATATGGAGTTTTTCCCTGGCGGTTTTTATAAAACCATGGGAAGGGGTGGTGCCGCCTTCGCCCACATTGTCGCATAGCTCAATGCGGTGTACGCCGGCAGCCTGTGCCTGCATACATGCATCGATGGTAAAACCAATTACTTCCAGTTTGAAGTTCATAAGAATGTTCAGTATTCAATTCTCAATAATCAGCAAAGGCCTTTTGATCATTGAACATGGTGTTTGAAAATTTTAAACCAGGTATTTTGATTGATGGATCTGATTTTCTTTTTCACTCTTCACGCTGAACACAAATCCCTTTTGAATGGCATAGGCGCCGTACTGTCCTTTTTTATTCAAGGCAAGAAAACCAACCTGCAGCGTCTTTGCCTTTTCCAGGTTTCTTTTCACAATGCGCTCACAGGCTTTTTTACAGGCAAGCTCGGGTGAATAGCCCTGCCGCATAAATTCCACCACCAGGTGAGTGCCGCAGATGCGGATCACTTCTTCGCCCAGGCCGCTGCTGGTGGCAGCGCCCACTTCATTATCCACAAACAGGCCGGCGCCGATGATGGGAGAGTCGCCTACCCGGCCATGAATTTTAAATGCCATGCCGCTGGTGGTTACCGCACCGGATAGATCATTGTTCATATCCATCGCCACCAACCCCATGGTATCGTGGTTGAGTGTTCCATCGTCGAAGAACTGGGGGGCAAAAGGGCCATTCTGTTTTTTATTTTCAATATTGATCACGGGTTTGTATTCACTCTTTTTCAGCCATTCGGCATAGGCTTTCTTGGCGCTTTCAGATAACTCCCCGCTTTCCAGGGGGAATCCATTCTCCACGGCGAATTGTTGTGCGCCGGCGCCCACGAGGATTACGTGCGGTGTTTTCTCCATCACTTTGCGTGCAACGGAAACCGGGTGTTTTATTTTTTCTATTCCTGCCACGGCACCGCAGTTCGACTGATGATCCATGATGCAGCTGTCGAGTGTAACAATGCCATCCCGGTCGGGGTAGCCACCCAGTCCCACACAGCAATCGATCCTGTCTTCCATATGGCGGGCGCCGGCTTCCACTGCATCCAATGCCGATCCTTTGGCAGACAATACTTTCCATGCCGCTGCATTTACCGGCATGCCGCTGTCCCAGGTAGAAATTACAATGGGGCGGTTGGCAGCCTCAAATCCCGAGGCGAAAGACCTGGTGGCGGTAAGCAGGGGGGCCGTAAGTGCGGAGAAGTGTAAGAATTTTCTTCTGTTCATATTGCGGAAGGTTCAAAAGAAGGAGGTGACTCCTCGTTTAGTTTATAATTTAATTGCTGAAAGTTTAAAAAAGGAAAAGGATAAACGCTCTTTTATTTCTTGCTCACCTTACTGCACCTGGCTAGAAATCATCAGTCAATGCAAAAGTCTGTTTCCTGTTATTCCACTTACCCCTGGTGAAGTCGGGGATGTTCTGCACCTGCCCGCCTTCAATAATGCTTTTCTCACTCAGGGGTGTGATGGCATACCAGCTGGCATAATCATATACGTCCAGCGGAAATTCAACGCCGCGTTTCACACACTCAATGAATGCATGGTCTACAAAGAAATCCATGCCGCCATGCCCGGCGCCTTCGGCCTGCGCCCCGTATTTCTTCCAGAGCGGGTGGTCATAATCGGTGAGCCATTTTTCAGTGCTGTCCCACTTATGGCTGTGCTTCATTTCTTTTTGAAAATAAATATGCCCCTGGCTTTTTCCGCCGCTGCCAAAGTCCTGCCACAGGCCTTCTGTTCCCTGCACCCGGAATCCCAGGTTGTAAGGGCGGGGCGACGAAACATCATGCGTTAACAGGATCGTTTCGCCATTGGCGCATTGTATCTGTGTGTTTACAATATCCCCGCACTTAAAATTCAGTTTGGCATTGGGATGATCTTTCCCTCCTTTGGGATGTTCCACTATGTATTTATGCAATCCCTTTGCTTTGGTGGCAATGGAAGAAAGCCGTGTCATCCGGTTGCCGCGGTTGATGTTCATCATTACGGCCACCGGGCCAAGGCCATGCGTGGGATACAATTCGCCGTTGCGTTTTAAATTATGTTCGGTACGCCACTGGGCTTCGCTGTATGCTTTGGGCCCGAATTCAACGCCGCTGTCATATGGCGTAACACCATCATTGAACAATACGCCACGCAGATCATGTTCGTACCCGCCCTGCCCATGAAGCAGTTCTCCAAACAAACCCTGCCGGGTCATGTTCAGCACGGCCATGATATCGCGGCGGTAGCAAACATTCTCCATCATCATCAGCGGCACTTTTGTTTTTTCAGAAGTGTTCACCACGTCCCAGCATTCCTGCAGTTTTACTGCGCCGCATACTTCGGCACCCACCAGTTTTCCTGCATTCATGGCATCAATGGCTTGTATGCTGTGCCATTCCCACGGTGAACAGATGACCACCGCATCCACGTCATCCCGTTTCAATAAATTCTTATAATCAGTATTGCCGTTTTTGTAGATGGCTGGTTGCGGACGGTTGTAGTGTTTGAATACGGCCAGTGCCTCATCAATGCTCCGTTGCTGCGGATCGGCAATGGCAGTGATCTCCACGTCATCCCGCTGCAGGAAATTGCCCATGTGCTCATGGGAGCGAAGGCCCACACCAATGATGCCGATGCGGACTCTTTCTTTTTTCTCCGGGGCAAAGGCTTTTAACTGGCTGGTAAGTGCAATGCCTGCACCGGTCAGGGCTGTTTTTTCAATAAAATTCCTGCGGTTAATGATTTGCGGCATATAGCGGTCGATTAGTGATGCATGGTCAGTTTGCGGAGCAGCTCATCCGAAGCTGCTTCGGCATAGGTGCCAAAGGCGCCGGTGAGTACGCCCTTGATGTTTCCCTTTTTGGATTCGATGGCATATACCACGTCCTCGTCTGCGGGATTGGTATCGCCTTCAAAGCGGTGCACTTCGGTTATTTCAAATTCATCCGGGTTCAGTACATTCTTTTTCTCTGAACAGATAAGCTTATCAAAGGCAATGTTGAAATTGGTGGTGTATCCTTTTTGCTTCAGGCCATTCAGTGCTTCCACCACGGTATCGTATGCTTCCATAAAATTTATTTCTTTAAAGTTACGAATCGGCCCTGTCAGAAACCGTATTCACTGCAAGATAAATGATCGCACATACAGTTACCGCAGCGGTGGTTAAAAAAGTGGCAGTTGCTCCCCAGTTATACCAGATCAATCCGCACAGGCTGCTGGCCAGCAGGGCAGCAATACTTTGAAAGCCGGAGTAAGTACCGAT
>DMRT01000003.1 GCA_003455235.1 Chitinophagaceae bacterium | reverse complement strand
GAATAACTACGTGACATACAGCGGATGGTTTAAGGAAGGAGAAGGTGGAAAACAGGATAGTTGAATCACCGTACAAAAAAGTTATCTTTAAAACATGAAAAAGATACTGTTGCTTTTTATCTGCGCTTCTTTTATGCTGAATGGCTGCTTCATCAGCCGCATATTCACCAAAAAAGAAAAAGTTGGATGCCCGACCAACGGAAGAAATGTGGGTGCCGAAAAGATCCTGGCGGGTGATGAAAAAGCCATCAAGGCAGAGAAGAAAGCAAAGTACAAGGGAAGAAAGAGTTTACAACCGAACTAGGGGTATACAATCCGTACCTGTAGTAATCCGGCAATCCAGTATTTTATCTTAAAAAACCTATACCTCTATGTGCTACGAACTGAAAACCACCAATGGCTGTACCGAAGCCGTTATCGATGATAACTGCGGTATTTCTAAATTTTATGCCATTGCCAATACGCTGGCAAAAGACCTCAAAGTAAAATTCCTGAACCAGGTTGATGATGCGGAAACCCTTGACTGGGATTTTCAATATCGTGGCCAGTTCCTGACACTTCATTACAACATCTTCAACGGCGTGAGTATTTACCCGCAGCAGAAAAAGAATCATTCAAAAAACAACAACGTGGTGATGGAAGTGGCTCACTTCCTGGAGCACCGGGTATTCTGATCAGTAATTCTTTTCTTCGATCGAATCCAGGATATTGCAGTAACTGATGTACCGTTCCAGGTGAACGGCGCCTTCTTCCACTGCTGCTTTCACCGCACAGCCGGGTTCATTCACGTGGAGGCAGTTGTTGAACTGGCAATGATTGAGCAGGGCACGCATTTCCGGAAAATAATGAGAGAGTTCCTGCCGTGGAATATCCACCAGTCCCAGTTCACGTATACCCGGTGTATCAATAATCTTTCCCCCGCCCGGCAGATCGAACATTTCAGCAAATGTGGTGGTGTGTAATCCCTTTCCGCTCCAGCCACTCACATCCTGTGTTTTTAAATTCAGCTCCGGGAACATTTTATTGATGAACGACGATTTACCCACACCCGAATGCCCGCTCAGCAACGTAACCTTATCCTTCAGTAAGGCCTTCATCTGCTCCACTCCTTGTCCCGTTTCAACGCTCGTAAGCAGCACCCGGTAACCGGTTGCTTCATACATGTTTTTCAGTTCAGCAAATTTGTCCTGTTCTTTTTTCTTATACAGATCGGATTTATTAAATACAATGATGGCGGGAATATGATACGCTTCAGACGCCACCAGGAAACGGTCGATGAATCCCTGGGATGTTTTTGGATCTTTCAGTGTGGCAAACAACAGGGATTGATCGAGGTTGGAAGCAATGATGTGGTGCTGGTATTTGTTAGCCGGAGAAGTACGGTTGATGTAATTATGCCTGTCATCAATACGGGTGATGAGGACAGAGTCCTCGGCAGCGTTTTCTGTTTCAATAACGACTTTGTCGCCGACAGCAACGGGGTTGGTACTGGTAAGTCCGTCTATCTTAAACTTGCCTGGTATACGGGCATTGTATGTCCGGCCCTGTTCATCCTTTACCTGGTACCAGCTGCCGGTGCTTTTATAAACGGTTGCAATCATAGGCAAATATCATGAATAAAAGCGTACCATGGTTTGACCTGCCATTAGACTATCGTAACCAGACTTGGAAGTTTAAAAAAACTCCGGAAGTCCGGTTAAGGGAATTTCCGGAAAACGGTATATCGAAGCAGCATTTCTGCCAGCAGCAGGGCCAGCGCAGCCAGAACAAATGGAAGGAATTTTTCTGTATAGCGGGTACGGTTCGTGATCTCCACTTTTGATTTCTCTAATTGATCAATCTCGTTATAAATGCCGGCCAGGCTTTCATTATCCCTGGCCCGGAAATACTTACCTCCCGTTTCTCCGGCGATCTCTTTCAGCAGCTTTTCATCAATAGACACTTTTCCCTGCTGCATCACCACACCCATGGGTGTGTTTACCGGCGTGGGGGCATATCCATCGGTACCAACCCCAATGGTATACACTTTTATGCTGAATGCTTTGGCGATCTCTTTGGCAGTCTGCGGATCAATCAATCCCCCGTTGTTTTCTCCATCAGTGAGCAGTATAACGATCTTGCTCTTTGTTTTGCTGCTGCGAAGGCGGTCTACACTGGTACCCAGCCCGGAGCCGATGGCGGTACCGTCTTCGAGCAACCCGTTGCGGATATTTTCGATGGCAGAAACCAATACACGGCGGTCGGTGGTGATGGGGCATTGCGTAAAGCTTTCACCGGAAAAAATAACGATGCCGATGCGGTCGGTTGGACGCCGGTTCACAAAATCGATGGCCACATTTTTTGCTGCTTCCAGCCGGTTGGGGGTAAGGTCCTGCGCCGTCATGCTTCCGCTTACATCAATGCACAGCACAATGTCCACTCCCTCGCCTTCCACATTTTGTTCCTCATAAACCGTTTGTGGCCTGGCCAGTGCAGTAATGATAAATAGTATCAAAAGCAAACGAAGGATGAATGGAAAATGCCTCATCCCGCTTTTCCAGGAAGAAAGTCCGGGGGCTGATGCATCAGAAATGGCAATGGCTCCCTGCCGGGCATTGCTTTTATATACATACCAGTAAATGAGTACCGGCACAACCAGCAGCAATGCGAAGAACCAGGGCTGGCCAAAACTGATATCTTTAAAGTAGTTAAAAAGCAAGGTTGTTTAAGATTTGGGGATTGAGGTTTCATGTTCGGTCAGTTCGATGATGGCCTTTATTTTTTGAAGGCAATCCTGTGACTCAACACTCTCCGGAATATACTTGGCGAATTTAACGGCATCCGTGCAGCGCAGGGCGGTGGCCAGCACCGATACCTGATCCGGACTCATACCGCTCTTTGTCATCCGTACCAACAGGTCGCCGGTAGTTCGGGTGGAAAGGTCCTTCTGCTGTTTTCTTCCCAGGTACCGTTTAAAAATACCAGCCAGTTCTGTATGGTACTGCTTAACCGATGCTGCATCCTGCAGGTTCAGCTGTGCCAGTTTATTCATCCCGGCCATGGCTTCGTCATAAGGCGATAGCCTGGATGCAGGAATGGATGGTTTTTCCTTTTTGTTCTTCTTCAGATAACGGTAAAGGAGGAACAGAAGCAGCAACAGCAATACCGATCCACCAATGATATAATACAGTGTATAATCCGCTACGTACACGCTGATGATGGGTTTGATGTCACGCAGCTGGTTGCTGGTATCAGCTGCCGAATAGGACACATTCACTTCAAACGAATCGGTTTTAATTGCCGAACCCCGGAAAGACAAAGCAGGGAATACCCACCTGCCCGAATCGAAACTGGTGAAGGTGATGGTTTGATCAACCACCTGTGGATTATCTTCTGCAGCATTCGCTTTGCCTATATCCACAATATCGAAATGAGGAATGGAATCAGGCACAGACAATCCGGGTGAAACAGTCCCGGCTCCGGGCAACGGAGTTATTCTTATTTTCAGTTTCACCTGTTCCCCGATCAGGATGTCTTTGCGGTCGGTGATGGTTTGAACAGACTGGCTGTAACAGGCTGCACCGGAAAAAAACAGGCAGGCTGCCAGGACGACTGGTAAAAAAAGAATTCGTATCGTTCTGTTCAGCATTATGGTCCGTATCAGCTTCGTTTAATGAAAAATTTCTGGAGGATCTTTACGTAGTCATCATCCGTACGTACGTGCAGCAGTTCGGCGCCCGCTTTGCGGAAATAATTCTTACTGGCTTCGCTCTGCTTCATAAAATGTTGCTGGTAATTATAACGCACCAGGGCGCTGCTGCTGTCGATCCATTTCGACTGGCCGGTTTCGGCATCCTGTACCTGCAGCAGTCCTGCTTCGGGTAATTGCATATCCATTTTGTCGTATACCCGGATACCAATCACATCGTGTTTATTGCCGATCACTTTCAGGTCATCGTCGTAGCCCGATGCAATAAAATCGCTGAGTACAAAGGCAATGCTGCGTTGTTTTACCGAACGGCTGAAGAATTTGATGGCATCATCCAGGTTGGTGCCTTTCTTGGTCGGCTCCACAGTCAGCAATTCACGAACAATGTACAATGCATGCTGACGGCCTTTTTTGGGAGCGATGTATTTCTCCATCTTATCGCTGAAGAATATGGCACCCACTTTATCATTGTTGCTGATGGCACTGAAAGTAAGCACCGCCGCTATCTCGGTGATCAGGTCTTTCTTCTGCCGGGCAACCGTACCAAATAAATTACTGGCGCTGGTATCAATCAGCAGCATCACTGTCAGCTCCCGCTCTTCCTCAAATACTTTGGTGAATGGGTGACTGAACCGGGCACTTACATTCCAGTCAATAAAACGCACATCATCGCCGGCATAGTACTCCCTCACTTCGCGGAAGCTCATGCCTTTTCCCTTAAAAGCAGAATGATACTCACCCGTAAATAAATGCGTGGTGATCTTCTTGCTCTTGATCTCGAGCTCACGGACTTTTTTAAGTATTTCTTCGGTTGTTAACATGAAGTGTTTCTCGTTGTTTCGTTTCCCGTTTTCTGCTGACTGTTGTAGAAAATCCAAAGAACCGTCATCCGGCGGGGACCGTTTCTACGGTACATTCACCACCCTCAAAATCTCATTGATGATCTGTTCAACATTTACATTCTCTGCTTCTGCCTCGTAGGTTAACCCGATGCGGTGCCGCAATACATCTTTACAAATACCTCTCACGTCTTCCGGTATCACGTAGGCCCGGCTGTTGAGGAACGCATAGGCTTTGGCTGCCAGCGCCAGGTTAATGCTTGCCCGGGGCGATCCGCCAAAGCCGATCAGGGGTTTCAGTTTTTGCAGGTTGTATTTCTCGGGGAAACGGGTGGCAAAAACGATATCGAGGATATAGTTCTCTACCTTTTCATCTACGTATACCTGGCGTACCAGTTCTTTGGCGGTGAGTATCTCACTGGTGGATGCAACGGGGTTGATCGGCGCCGAAACCAGTCCCAACGTATTCTGCCGGATGATCAGTTGTTCTTCTGATTTAGAAGGATAATCCACTACCACTTTCAGCATAAACCGGTCCACCTGTGCTTCAGGCAACGGGTAGGTTCCTTCCTGCTCAATCGGGTTTTGTGTGGCAAGTACAAGGAAAGGCTCGGGGAGCTTGTAGGTTGTTTCTCCGATGGTAACCTGTTTCTCCTGCATGGCTTCCAGCAGGGCGCTCTGTACTTTTGCCGGAGCCCGGTTGATCTCATCGGCCAGAATGAAATTAGAAAAAATGGGGCCTTTACGTACCATGAATTCATTCTTGGCCTGGTTGTATATCATCGTTCCCACCACATCAGCGGGTAACAGGTCGGGCGTAAACTGGATGCGGCTGAACTGGGCATGCACCGACTGCGAAAGTGATTTAATGGACAAGGTTTTTGCCAGCCCGGGCACACCTTCCAGCAACACATGGCCATTGCTGAGCAGCCCGATGAGCAGCCGTTCCAGCATGGCTTGCTGTCCAACAATCACTTTACTTAATTCATCATTGATACGGGTAACAAATCCTGCGGCATGGTTGATCTTTTCATTCAGCAGGCGGATGTCTTCTGAGGTCTGGGCCATAGTGTAATGGTTATATTGGCTTGTAAAAATTTATCTCGCAAAGTACGAACTAAGCCTGAACAAATATTTTGCCGTTTTAGCAGCTGCAGAAAAACTTTGTTAAAATAGTTTAACTTTCATAAAACTTTCAATTATGATCGATCAGCAACTCATCACCACTTCCAATGTACTGGAGGGATACCGCATTACCAAACACCTCGGCATCATCCGGGGCATCACGGTACGCAGCCGCAGCCTGCTGGGAAATATTGCCGGTGGTTTCCAGACATTGTTCGGCGGCAAGATCTCTATCTATGCAGAACTCTGCGAAAAAACCAGGGAAGAAGCCTACCAGTTTATGGTACAGCACGCAGAAGATCGGGGCGCCAATGCCATCATCAACATGCGCTATGATGCCAATGAAGTAATGAATGGTGTTACCGAAGTACTGGCGTATGGAACAGCGGTGGTGGTGGAAAAAATATAATCCCATGCTGAACCCTGTCAATGTCCGGCAATGAAAAAACTTATGGCTCCCTTTCTTTTATTGCTGACAGCCTGTGCAGGATTTTCCCAAGCCAATCCGCCAAAAACCATTCTATTTATCGGCGCTCATCCCGATGATGAAACCGCTGTTGCAGATGTGCTGGTCAGGTACTCAAGGCTGGGGAATAAAGTATATGTGATGATTGCCACCGACGGAAAAGATGGAACCCGGGTCACAAAAATCCCCGCCGGTGATTCTCTCGGTAACCTCCGCAAGCTCGAAACCATATGCGCCTGTGAACGGATGGGCGTTGAACCTCCCGTCTTTTTATCGATTGAAAGACTGGATACAAAGATCGGCGTGAGGAATTATTTCAATGCACACAAAAAACTGTTGCTGCTGCTGAAAGAAAAGCTTTCGCTCATCAAACCCGATATCATTATCACATTCGGCCCGGACGGCGACACCCACCATTCGGAACACATCGTAATCGGGGCATCGATCACTGAATTATTGCTGATGGAAGGATGGGTTGACCAATACCCGTTGTACTACCTGGCATGGACCAAAGAGCTGGGCGAATCCGGGGATCTTGGCTGGGTGGATAAACAATATTATAATGTACGGGTGGATTATACGGATGCGGACGAATTGAAAGCGCTGGAGGCCTTCAAGTGCTACGTCACCCAATACACTCCGGAAGAAATGGGAGAAGATGCTGAGAGTAAAATAAAGAATAAGGAAAACAGCAGTTATTTCAGAAGGTTTGTTACATCAAAAGGATTGAAAACTGATTTTTAATACATACTCAGCTGAGGTACTTTCCTACAATGGGAATTCTTCTTCCCACCCCAAATGCTTTGGGAGAGATACGGATGATGGGACAGAACTGATTCCGCTTATACTCGTTAATATTCACCATTCGCAGCACCCGGTCCACCAAAGCCGCCTCAAAGCCCTGCACCTTGATCTCTTTCGGCCCCTGCCTTCTTTCGATATACTGGTACAATATCTTATCGAGTATTGAATAATCCGGTAACGAATCGGAATCTTTCTGTCCGGGCCTTAACTCTGCACTGGGCGCTTTGCGGATGATGTTGTTGGGAATGATCTCTTTTTCGCGGTTGATGTACCTGGCCAGGGCATATACCTGCTGCTTGTAGCAATCACCCAATACCCCCAACCCGCCGGCCATATCACCATATAAGGTTCCATAACCGGTTGCCAGCTCACTCTTATTGGATGTATTCAGCAAAATATACCCGAACTTATTGGCGATTGCCATCAGCAGGTTACCCCTTGTGCGGCTTTGAATGTTTTCTTCTGCAATGCTGAAGGGCATACCATTAAAAACCGGTTTCAGTTCATTTAAAAAGCTGTTGTAGATATTTTCAATAGGGATGATGTCGTACGGGTTGCCGAGATGCAGGCTCAGTTGCTCCGCATCATCCACCGAATGACTGGTGGAATACTGCGAAGGCATCAATACCGCCCGTACATTTTCTTTGCCCAGTGCCGTGCAGGCCAGCACCAGGGTAACGGCACTGTCGATGCCGCCGCTGCTGCCAAGGATGGCTTTAGCGAATCCCATCTTGGAAAAATAGTCCCGGATGCCCATGATGATGGCATCATGTACCTGGCCGATGTTGAGGTTTTCTTCCAGCCCCGTTGGATTCAGTTCTTTATCCGGCACCCGGCTGGCCGGTTCCAGTACGGGGGCATCAATCGTTCCATCATCATTCAGTACAAACTGCTGAAGGGAAGATTCAAAAGCCGGAAGCTGTCCGCATAGATTGGCGTCTTTATCAAAGACCAGGGAAGCGCCGTCAAAAACGATCTCCGTTTGACTGCCCACGGCATTGCAGTAAAACAAGGGCAGCTTATATTTCAGCACGTTTGATTTGATGGTGGCCTTGCGGTCTTCATCGTGTGTATAATCAAAGGGAGAAGCGGACAGGTTGATCATCACATCCGGCTGCTGCTTCATCAGTTCATCCATCGGGCAGGTGCGGTACATGGGGTTGTCGCCCAGGTTCCAGATATCTTCACAAATGGTA
>DMRT01000170.1 GCA_003455235.1 Chitinophagaceae bacterium | reverse complement strand
ATGCGGTTGTCCATTTCATCCAGTCCGTGCTTGTCCACGTTCAATGCCCGCAATGAATGTTCGGTAATGCCCAGATCAATCACCCCGTTCCCCAGCACCTGGGCAAAATCCCTCACCCTTCTCAACAAGCCATTGGCGATGCGTGGCGTGCCGCGGCTTCTACGGGATATTTCATCCGCCGCATCGCTGGTGATCTTAGTGTTCAGTATTTTGGCCGACCGATGAATGATATTTCCCAAGGTGAGCGCATCATAATATTCCAGTCTTGACTTGATACCGAACCGGGAAAGCAGGGGCGCAGTAAGCAAACCGCTGCGGGTAGTGGCACCAATCAACGTAAAAGGATTCAGGTTGAGCTGAACACTCCTTGCATTCGGTCCGCTGTCGATCATAATGTCGATGCGGTAATCTTCCATGGCTGCATATAAATATTCTTCCACCACGGTGCTCAGGCGGTGTATCTCATCAATGAACAATACATCATTGGGTTCTAAATTGGTGAGCAACCCGGCCAGGTCCCCGGGCTTTTCAATCACCGGGCCGCTGGTTTCTTTTATACTCACCCCAAGTTCATTAGCGACGATCCTGGACAAAGTCGTTTTTCCCAATCCCGGGGGACCGTGAAAGAGGATATGATCGAGTGCTTCGCCCCTTATTTTAGCTGCTTTAATGAAGATGCTGATATTCTCAATGATTTGCACCTGGCCTGAAAAATCATCGATGGCTGCCGGGCGGATTGTGTTCTCAAACTCCCGGTCAGCTGGTTTCAGGTACAAAGGATCGCTGTTTAAATTGGGATTGGCCATGAACAATTTTTATTCAACTTTGTAAAACTAATCATTAATCAGTAAAACCGGTTTTTTATGAAAGTAGCAATACTCGGCAGTGGCCAGGTTGGCCGTGTTTTAGGTTCCGCCTTCCTGAAAGAAGGACACCTGGTAATGCTGGGAACCCGTGACGTGAATAAAGCAGAAGTAAAAGAATGGCTTTTGCAGAACCCTGGTTCGTCTGCAGGATCTTTTGCCGATTGTGCCCGGTTCGGGGAGATCATTGTACTGGCCGTGTCGGGTGATATCGCTGCACAGGTGATAAGCAGCGCCGGCATCAGCAATTTCGACGGCAAACCGGTGATCGACCCTACCAATCCCATCGATCACACCCGTCCCCCCGTAAACGGCGTACTACCCTTTTTCACCAGTGGCGAAGAATCCCTGATGGAGCGTTTGCAGAAAATGCTGCCCGGAGCTAAATTGGTAAAGGCATTCAACAGCGTAGGAAGTGCTTATATGTATAAGCCTGATTTTGGCGGCGAAAAGCCCACTATGTTTATCTGCGGTAATGATGAAGCGGCCAAATCAACTGTAAAAGAAATACTGGATTCTTTCGGCTGGGAAACAGAAGATATGGGAAAAGCGGAAGCCGCCAGGCCCATTGAATCGCTCTGTGTTCTATGGTGCCTGCCCGGGTTTATCAGGGGTCAGTGGGCACATGCTTTCCGCTTGTTGAAAAAGTAACAATTGTCATAACTATACTGACAGGAGCGACCTCTCAGCCCCTCATTTCGCCATTAATCATATCCAATAGTATTTTCACTATATTGAGCGGTAATTTTGAAGCATGAGTAAAACCAATGTCAGATATTGGCTGTGCCAGGTAACCGGCTGGGGCCTGTGGGGACTGATCATTTTATACTTCAATTTCGTGGTGTTTGGCGATCGCCTGAAAGAACAGGGCGGGGAGAAAGAAAACCTCATCAGCCTGGGTATCTTTCTGCTGGTGGGCATCTTTATTACCCATATTGCACGCCTCATTTTAAAAAGAACCAACTGGTCTAAACTTTCCATCAACCGCATCGTTCCCTTGTTCATTGTTTGCGTGGGCGCTATGGGGGTGGCCCTTTTTTATGCCGACAATTTTATTGAATCCCGTTCGGGTTATTCGTACGACAAATACGTGATCAATAAGCGGCTGGAAAAAGCAAAGAAGATGGAGGAACAATATGGCCTTACTTCGCTTACCTATTACAAAGACCCCAATTTAATTACCGACAGCTCCATTAAAAAAGGCATTTCTGAAATAAAGAAGACCACCGGCTGGTACCGCAATAAAAAAGGCGAATGGTCATTCCAGAATAAATCCGACCTGGTAAGCATTTATTACAACTTGTTGCTGGTGGCTATCTGGATGCTGATCTATATTGTTTACCATTATGTGGAAAAGAACCGGAAAGACCAGTTAGACAGGCTCCGGCTGGAGACCACGGTAAAAGAACTGGAACTGAAAACCATCAAATCGCACATTAATCCGCATTTTATATTCAATTCACTCAACAGCATCCGGGCCCTGGTGGATGAAAACCCCACCCGTGCCCGCCGGGCCATTACCGAGCTGAGCAACATCCTGCGCAGCAGCATGCAGGCCGAAAAAGCGGAAACGGTTTCATTGCAAAGCGAACTGGACATTGTAAAAGATTACCTCGCCCTGGAGCAGATGCGTTTTGAAGAACGCCTGAAAGTGGAGATGGATATTGATAAAGATACGCTGGAACAGCCCGTTCCGCCGATGATGCTGCAAACCCTGGTGGAAAATTCCATCAAACACGGTATCAGCAAGCTTATCAATGGCGGGCTGGTTCGTATAGCGGCCGGCTTCTCCGACAACCACCTGGAACTGCTGGTACAGAATACCGGGCAGCTGAACGGACACATTAACGGGAACGGTTTTGGTATAAAAAGCACGCAGGATAGATTAAATTTGATGTACCAGGGAAAAGCAGTGTTTGAAATTAAAAACATCGATGGCGGCATGGTGGAGTCAAAAGTAACCCTGCCGGTAACCGTATAATTCACTCAACAAAAATTTTGATGGTATGCAAAAGGCATTGATCATTGACGACGAACGGCTGGCAAGAAACGAGCTGAAAAAATTGCTGATGGAATTCCCCGAAATTGAAGTGGTGGGCGAAGCCGCCAATGCTGCAGAAGGATTGGAGAAAATAGAAACCATGTCGCCCGACCTGATTTTCCTTGACATACAAATGCCAGGCAAAACCGGGTTTGATATGCTGACCGAACTGGACAGCGCCCCGCACGTGATCTTCACCACGGCCTACGACGAATATGCATTGAAAGCTTTTGAAGTAAATGCACTGGATTACCTGATGAAGCCGGTGGAACCTAAACGCCTGGCCGACGCCATTCATAAGCTGCAGCTGGCCGAAGAAAAAGAACTGGCCACAGCCATGGCCGGCATCAACCGGGGTATGCTCACCGAACACGACCAGGTATTTGTAAAAGACGGCGAACGCTGCTGGTTTGTAAAACTGGGTGAAGTACGGCTTTTTGAAAGCGTGGGCAACTACGCCAAAGTGTTCTTCGGCACCTACAAGCCGCTTATCTTAAAATCACTGAATGCGTTGGAAGAACGGCTGGATGAAAAAGTATTTTTCCGTGCCAACCGCAAGCACATAGTAAACCTGCGTATGATTGAAAAGATAGAACCCTATTTCAACGGGGGGCTGTTGCTGGAATTACACGGCGGCGAAAAAATAGAGGTGAGCCGGAGGCAGGCGGTGAAATTTAAGGAAATGATGAGCCTGTAAGAGTTGAAAAAGTTGAAGGGTTGAAAATTGTTTAAAGGTTTAGAAGTTTAGGGGTTTAGAAGTTTCATACTAAAGAATTAAAAATTAATAATGAAGAAAATAGTACTGACCATTGCGACAGGCTTTATAAGCCTGTTTTCTTTTGCCCAGAAGATTGATAAAATCATTAATGCTGCAGAAGTAGACCGCATTGAACGCATTCTTTCTGCCGACGACATGCAGGGAAGAAAGGCCTTTACACCCGGTATCGACAAAGCGGCTGATTTCATTGCTTCGGAGTTTGCGAAAAGCAAACTGAAGTTCTTAGGTAACAATACCACTTATTTCCAGGAGTTTGCCATGACCAAAAGCAAACCCGTGGAAGTAAAAGGCATGATCGATAATGAACCCCTCACTGCCGATAACATTGCCGTAAACACCACCGCTGCCGAAGTGCACATCAATACGCTCAGCGATTACCAGGTGGTGATTGTAAAAGCAACTGATACGTTCAATAAAGTGATATTCCCCCTGTTCGACCTGGAGAAGAATGTGCTGATACTGGTGGATACAGCGCACAGCCGCCGGTTTAAAAGCATGCAGCGCTTTGCAGGCAATGCTAAATTTCCTTCCAGTGTGAACCAGGTGCTGGTGCTCACTACAAATCTCAACCCAGCCTCCTTCAACCTGCACGTAAAGAATGAGCAAACCGCACAGAAACTGAAAAACGTGGTGGGCGTGATTCCGGGAAAATCAAAGAAAGATGAGTACGTGGTGTTCAGCGGGCACTATGATCACCTCGGCATCGGCAAACCCGACAAAAACCAAGACAGTATTTACAACGGCGCCAATGACGATGCCGCCGGTACCACAGCCGTTATGATGCTGGCGAAATATTTCAGCGAAATGAAAAACAATGAACGCACACTTATTTTTGTTGCGTTCACCGCCGAAGAGATCGGCGGATTCGGCAGCCGCTATTTCAGTAAGCAGATGAACCCCGATAAAGTGATGGCTATGTTCAATATCGAAATGATCGGAACTGAAAGCAAATGGGGTACCAACAGTGCTTACATCACCGGCTACGAAAAGAGTGATATGGGAAAAATTCTGCAGGCTAATCTCGAAGGATCTAAATTTCATTTTGAGCCTGATCCATATCCAAAACAAAACCTGTTTTACCGCAGCGACAACGCCACACTGGCCGAACTGGGGGTACCTGCTCATACCATCTCCACTTCCAAAATGGAAGAAGCGCCCAACAACGAGCCCAACTACCACAAACAAAGTGACGAGATCGGCACGCTGGACATGAACAATATGGCCGAGATCATCAAAGCCATTGCCATCAGCAGTAAAACCATTGTAAATGGAAAAGACACACCGGCCCGGGTGGAGAAAGTGAAGTAATCCTTTAAATTTTTCGGTATTTTCATTATCCAGGCCGGCGGTTTGGACGAACACGCTTTTGTCTTCTCCAGGCCGGCTAACAAATGCACTACAGATTAAAATGGAAGCTGTCACCGTATGAAGTTCATCAAACAGTACCTCAGCAAAACAATAGCCGCCCAGTTACGCAGGCCAAGCGGGCTATTGGCGCACAAAGTGGGAAACAAAATGAATAAAACCAATAATTTCCTTTACGACTTTACGGTGAATACCATGCAGCTGTCTGCCAATGAAGCAATCCTGGAAATTGGCTTTGGCAATGGTAAATTATTTGACAAGCTGTTTTCAGCGGCTCCCGGCATCACCATTGCCGGGCTCGACTTTTCCCCGGAGATGGTAAAAGAAGCAACCAGCCACAACCAGGCCGCCATCAGTGACCGGCTGCTTACCCTGACGCTGGGCAGCAGCGACCGGATCCCCTTTCCGGACAAAAGCTTCGACAAAGTATTTTGTATCAACGTGATTTATTTCTGGGAAAAGCCGGCTGCACATTTAACGGAAATTCTCCGGGTGCTTAAACCAGGCGGACGGTTTTATGCATCCATCCGGTCGAAAGAGTGTTTAAGCCGCATGCCTTTTTCAAACTACGGCTTTACCATGTATACAGCTGAAGAATGGATACACCTGCTGGAAAAAAACTCGTTTCATCCTGTAGAAACACGAAAAACAGAAAATGAACCCGATACAGAACTGGATGGAAAATTTTATAAAATGGCATCCCTGTGCATCGTTGCAGAAAAGAAATAAGTCTTATTACCGGCTATCCCATACAATAATACTGATGAACAAATGGAATTAAAACAATACCTCATCGATACCTTCCGGTATAACAGCAGGGCCAACCTGCAGGTTCTTGAAAAAATAAAATTGCTGCCCGACCAGGCCGAATCCATTAAATTCTTCAGCCACCTGGTCAATTGCCAGTACAAATGGCTGGCAAGGATCCTGCAGGATCCCAAAGCCCAGGCAATGGACTGGTGGAATCCTTTATACCGGTTGGATGAACTTGAGAACAAATGGAACGACAGCCTGGCCGCCTGGCTGACCTATCTTGAATCGGTTACCGATAAAGAACTGACAACAGAAGTCAGGTTCATTGGTTTTGATGGCGGACCTTATGCCGCCACCCCGGGTGATATTGCCCTGCAGCTGAACTATCATTCCATTCATCATCGTGCCCAGGTACAAACCATTATCCGGCAGCAGGGACTTACACCCGATTTTATTGACTATATTGGAACAAAATACAGGAAGCTAAGCTGAGCCGTCCGTCCCAGAATGTTGTGATCAGTTTCAAAGATTTGCTGTTTATTCTTCCACAAAATCCAGCTCCTTCCCGAATGTTTCTTTAATAAATAAAGCGGCCGTAAAGCCGATGGCCATGATGATGATGCCTGTTATCCAGGCCGCGGTGATGTAATTGCCCAATGCACCATCACTGCGCAGGAAGCGGAAGAGGATCAGTATCAGCGGAAGACATCCCCTTACCAGGTTGGGAATGGATATGGCGGCCGTGGCCCGCAGGTTGGTACCGAATTGTTCGGC
>DMRT01000293.1 GCA_003455235.1 Chitinophagaceae bacterium | reverse complement strand
AATTTCTGCAGTACCTGGAACCGGGGCCCGGGAAAAAGTACCCGGCCGATACCCGGGCCGATGATCTCTGGTTCTGGCAAACAACACTCATCACTGCCGATGCCGCATCACTCTATAATAAGTTAAAAGCGGGCGGTTACTCATTTGTTTCCAAAGAACTGGTGGAGATGGATAATGGAAAAATCCATACCCGTTCATTCATTGTAAAAGATCCGGACGGTCATGCGTTGCTGGTAAAAGAAATTAAAAATTAAAATAAAAATGAACGGCGAAAAGATCATATGTCCTTTGTGCCATGATGCGGTGGATGAACTCGTATACCGCTTTCATCACAACAGTGAAAAAGCGGTGATCGACCGCATCCGGGAAAACAATCCTTCCTGGGCAGAACAGGACGGAATCTGCAGCCGCTGCATCGATTACTACCATGTTGAAATAATCCGGGAACAGAAAATGCTCCCGGAAATAGGCCCGTTTTTTCCCGTAAAAAGTGCAGATGATTTTGTCATACTGCCTACCGCCCTGCGAATGGATGCCAACCCGAAGTACACCGGCAAAGGAGTAACCATCTGCTTTATCGACAGCGGGTTTTACCTGCATCCCGACCTGGTGAAAACTACAAACCGGATCAAAAAGATCGTTGACATTACCAAACCCCGAACCCATGCCACCTATTTTTCAAAGCCACATTCCGAATCATGGCACGGCACCATGACGAGCGTGGTATGCGCCGGTGATGGCTACTTAAGCAGCGGATTGTACAAAGGAATTGCCAGTGATGCTTCATTGGTGCTGCTGAAAGTGATGGATGAGCAGGGGAGGATCAGTACCTCAACTATTTCAAAGGCCCTGCAATGGGTTCTGAAGCATCATAAGCAGTATAATATCAAAGTGGTTAACATGTCGCTGGGTGATGATGCCACCGGCTCCTGGAAAGACAGCCAGGTGGATGTGCTGGCAGAAAAACTGGTAGACAAAGGGGTTGTTATTGTGGCTGCCGTGGGCAATGATGACAAGGCTGCCATTAAACCCCCGGCCAATTCGCCCAACGTGATTGCCGTGGGGGGCTGTGATGACAACAACCAGCTGGATGGAGAGCACAAACTGTATCACTCTTCTTTTGGAAAGACCGAGGATGCCTTTCATAAACCCGAACTCATTGCCCATGCCATCTGGGTGGCGGCGCCCATCCTGCCCGGAACAAAAGAGCAGGAACTGGCCGGCGCCCTGTATGAACTGGAAAACACCCCTGACAGCGGGCTGAAAAAAAAGATATCAACACTGGCTGGTAAAACAGGTTTTGAACGGGAGGAAATAGAAAAAAACGACGTAACTTTTTGGAGGGAAAAGATCCGCCGGCGCATACAGGAATGCAAATTCATTTCGCCGTTCTATATGCATGTTGACGGAACCTCTTTTGCCGCACCCGTTGTTACATCAGTGATTGCGCAAATGCTGGAGATAAATCCCGAACTCACTCCTGAACAGGTCCGCAAATTATTATTCAGCACCGCCAAGCGCTTACCCGGCTTACCCGCAGAACAGCAAGGATACGGGGTCATCCATCCCGGGAAAGCAATTGTAAAAACACTTCAAAATTTATTTGCTATGAAACAACACCATTCTCCCTATATCAACAAGCGGAAAAAAGCCATTGAGTTTTATATTCAGAATCCATGCGCTTCGCACATCTCCCTGGCCGGCAGTTTCAATCACTGGGCGCATGATGCACTGCTGATGGAACCCAGCGCCAACGGCATGTGGAAGGTTGAGATACCGATGCTTCCTAAAGGAACATACCAGTACAAGTTTTTTGTAGACGATAAAACCTGGCTGGAAGACATCGACAACCCCCGCCGTGAGCCCGACGGGCTGAACGGATTCAACAGCATATTAATGGTGGAAAATTAAAAAAACAGGTATGATCGCAGTTAAAACAGCACTCATCATGGGATTGGTATATCTCGCCATGGGCATCGTATTCGCCATTGCCTTCCTGCTGAAGGGAATTGAAAAGACAGACCTTGCTGCCCACGGTTCAGGCCCTGGTTTCCGGCTGATCATTTTTCCCGGCACGGTGGCCTTGTGGCCGGTGCTGCTGCAGAAATGGATGAACATAAAAAAGAAAAAAGCATGACAAAACCCCTTCGTTCGATACACCTGCGTGCCTGGAGCCTGCTTGCCCTGCTGGTACCTGCAGGTATACTCAGTGCCTACCTGGCAGTGCCGCAAAAATCGGCCAGTCAGTTATTGCAGCATGAACACACAACGGCATTGCCGGTGCTGGCAGGCAACGTGGAACGGAATGATTATACCGTAAGCCTGCGCTGCTCGGCGGAGAAGAACCAATACCAGCTGCAATGGACCGGTCATGCCACCAATACCATTCCTTCATTGCTGATCTACCGGTTGCGGGGTACAGAAGCGGAGATCATCGGCAGAACCGGTCCGGCCGGCAGCTATTTTTTCCCATTGGAAAAAGATTCACTGAATACATACTGCTTTACGTTGTATGATATCATTCACCGCCAGGTAACCGACACAATAAAATTTAACCGATGAGTACAGGATATACAGCCATAGGGTGGAACCGGCAGAAAAAAATATACGATTACTGTATCGCCGGCTTTTGCATTTTATACCTGCTGGTTTTTGTTCTGGCTACTGCCTATACCAACCCGGACTATACGTTTGAAACAGTGCTCATCCGCTCCACTTCCACGCTGGCGGTTTTGTTATTGCATGTAATCCTCAGCATAGGTCCGCTGGCCAGGTTGAATAAACGGTTTCTTCCTTTGCTCTACAACCGGCGCCACCTGGGTGTAACCATGTTCTGTATTGCTGCCGTTCATGGCAGCTTCAGCCTCATCCAGTTTCATGCACTGGGTAATGTGAATCCCTTTATTTCTCTCTTCACGTCGAATACCAATTTCTTTTCGCTGAGCGGCTTCCCGTTTCAGTTACTGGGTTTTTTTGCGCTCATCATTTTTTTCCTGATGGCATCTACCAGCCACGATTTCTGGCTGCACAATCTTT
>DMRT01000030.1 GCA_003455235.1 Chitinophagaceae bacterium | reverse complement strand
ATGCAAATGACCTGCAGCAGAATGCAGGGGATGATGTAAAAGGAACTTTATTCAGTTAATGGAGCATACAACATTATACCATGATGCCGTTACGCTGCTGAAGCAACTGGTATCCACGCCCTCTTTTTCAAAAGAAGAAGATAAAACGGCGGATATCATTACCCAGTTTTTTTCCGGCAGGAATATTCCCGTCAACCGCTCGTTGAATAACGTGTGGTGTGTGAACAAGCACTTTGATGCATCAAAACCAACCATGCTGCTCAATTCACATCACGACACAGTAAGGCCCAACCCGCAGTACAGCAAGGATCCATTCAGTCCGCTTGAAGAAGACGGAAAACTGTACGGACTGGGAAGCAACGATGCGGGCGGTTGCCTGGTGAGTCTGATGGCAGCATTCCTGTTTTTTTATGAAAGAACGGATCTTAAATACAATATTATTCTCGCAGCAACAGCCGAAGAAGAGATCAGCGGCAAAAACGGAATTGAGAGTATCCTGCCTGCTTTACCTGCGATTGATTTTGCAATCGTAGGGGAGCCAACGCTGACAAACCTGGCCATAGCAGAAAAGGGCTTGCTGGTGCTCGATTGTTTAGCTACGGGCAAAGCCGGTCACGCAGCAAGGGAGGAGGGAGAGAATGCTCTTTACAAAGCGATGAAGGATATCGAATGGTTCAGGACCTGGCGGTTTCCAAAAATATCTGATAGCCTGGGGCCGGTAAAGATGTCCGTCACATCAATCAATACCGAGAATAAAGCACATAATATCGTTCCCGCCGTTTGCAGTTTTATCGTGGATGTGCGTGTTACAGATGAATACACACATGAAGAGATACTCGAAACGATCAAGCAGCACGTAAGCTGTGATGTTCAGCCGAGAAGCATGCGGCTTCGTTCTTCCAGCATCCGCCTCGATCACCCGCTGGTGCAGGCAGGGATCAGGCTTGGAAAGAAAACCTACGGCTCACCCACCACCTCAGACGCAGCATTGATCAATGCGGCGGTTTTAAAATGCGGCCCCGGCGACAGTGCCCGCAGCCATACCGCTGATGAATTCATTTTCCTGGATGAGATCAAAGAGGGGATTTCAACATATGTAGCATTGATAAAACAAGTAAGCAGTAATTCTTAATTTTTTATTTTTAATTCTTAATTAAAATGAAGCTCTGGCAAAAAAATAAGGTATCACTAAAAGAAGTGGAGCAGTTCACCGTTGGCAACGACCGGGAACTTGATCTTCAACTTGCTCCCTTTGACGTTCTGGGCTCATTGGCTCATATTAAAATGCTGGAATCGGCAGGGTTGCTCACAAAGGATGAACTTGCTTTACTGGAAAAAGAACTGAAAGAAATATACAGGCAGATTGCCGAGGGAAAGTTTTCACTGGACGAAGGAGTGGAAGACGTTCATTCGCAGGTGGAGCTGATGCTTACACAGAAACTGGGGGATATTGGAAAGAAAATACACAGCGCCCGCAGCCGCAACGACCAGGTGCTCGTAGACCTGAAACTGTTTATGCGCAGTGAAATTGAAAAAACCGTAGAAGCCACAAAGGATCTTTTCGAACTGCTGCTTGAGCAAAGTGAAAAGCATACCGATGTACTGCTGCCCGGTTATACACACCTTCAGCTGGCCATGCCTTCGTCCTTCGGCCTGTGGTTTGGTGCCTATGCCGAAAGCCTGGTGGATGATATGATCACACTGGAAGCGGCTTACCAGGTGGTCAATAAAAACCCCCTGGGCTCTGCCGCCGGGTATGGTTCTTCCTTTCCCATCAACCGGAAAATGACTACCAGCCTGCTCGGTTTCGGCAACCTGAATTATAATGTGGTGTATGCACAGATGAGCCGGGGAAAATCAGAACGCATCGTGGCATCGGCCCTGGCAAATATTGCGGCCACACTTTCCAAACTGAGCATGGATTGCTGTCTTTACCTGAACCAGAACTTCGGCTTTATTTCGTTTCCTGATGAACTCACCACCGGCAGCAGCATCATGCCGCATAAAAAGAACCCGGATGTATTTGAACTCATCCGCTCGCATGGCAACCGCCTGCAGGCTTTGCCCAACGAAATCATGCTGATGACCACCAATCTTCCATCCGGTTATCACCGCGATCTGCAGCTGATCAAGGAACACTTCATCCCTGCCTTTAAGAACCTGCAGGCCTGCATCGGTATGACCGGACTGATGCTGAGTAATATCGAGGTAAAGAAAAATATCCTGGCGGATGAAAAGTACCGCTTCCTCTTCAGCGTGGAAGAAGTGAACAAACTGGTGTTACAGGGAATGCCTTTCCGGGATGCGTATAAAAAAGTGGGCCTGGATATTGAACAGGGAAAATTCAGTCATACCCCCTCTGTTCAGCACACGCATGAAGGCTCCATGGGCAACCCTGGTAATGACGCCATACGGCGCATGATGAGTGATATTATCCAAAAATTCAATTTTAATCAGGTCAAAATTGCGTTGCAACAATTATTAAGCTAGATTTGTCGTTACAACCGTTTTCTGGTAATGACTGATCAGGCTCCTAAAAAACGCATTGCAATCTTTGGCTCCACAGGCTCTATCGGCACCCAGGCACTGGATGTGATACGTGCCAATCCCGGCATGTTCGAGGTGGAAATTCTCACCGCACAAACCAACGACGAGCTGCTGATCACCCAGGCCATGGAATTCAGGCCCAATGCGGTAGTGATTGGTGATCATGCCCGCTATGAAAAAGTAAAATCTGCCCTGGCCTCCACCGACATCAAGGTATTTGCAGGCGAATCGGCCTTGGAAGAAGTAGCCGACTTTGATACCTACGACATGATGCTGGCCGGTATTGTGGGTTTTGCCGGGCTGAAGCCTACTTTGCGTGCCGTTGAAAAAGGCAGGGCCGTTGGATTGGCCAATAAAGAAACCCTGGTGGTGGCTGGGGATATTGTGATGCAAACGGCCATTGAAAAAAGGGCACCCATCATCCCGGTAGACAGCGAGCACTCCGCTATCTTTCAATGCCTGGTGGGTGAAGTAAGAAACCCGATAGAGAAGATTATCCTGACTGCCAGTGGCGGCCCTTTTTTAGGGAAGAAACCCAATTACCTGGTAAACGTAAAAAGAGAACATGCCCTGCAGCATCCCAACTGGAGCATGGGCGCTAAAATATCCATCGACTCAGCCACGCTGATGAACAAAGGGCTGGAGATGATTGAAGCCAAATGGCTGTTCAACCTGCGGCCCGACCAGATACAGGTGGTCATTCACCCGCAAAGCATCATTCACAGTATGGTGCAGTTTGAAGACGGCAGCATCAAAGCACAGATGGGATTACCCGATATGAAATTGCCCATTCAATATGCGATGGCATTTCCTGCCCGGGTGAAGAATGATTTCCCCCGTTTCAGTTTCCGGCGGTATCCCTCACTTACTTTTGAAGAGCCCGATGTTAAAACTTTCCGAAATCTGCAACTGGCCACGGAGGCTCTTAATATGGGAGGCAATATGCCCTGTATCCTCAATGCGGCGAACGAAATTGCCGTGTGGGCCTTTCTCCGCAACCGCATTGGCTTTCTCGACATGACCGCCATGGTGGAAAAAACCATGCAGAAACTGCCCTTCATTGAAAAACCCGATCTTCAACAATATTTTGACAGCGATGGTGAAGCCCGTAATTTTGCGGCTTCGCTGATCAACCTGTAAAAAGAGCATTCCTCCTTGATTTTTCAGCAACTATAATATTAAACTGATACCTCTACATGGAATTATTAGCAATAAACTGGGGAAGCGTGGGACTAAAAGTGGCGCAATTGATCCTGTCCCTTTCGATCCTGGTTATCCTGCACGAATTCGGTCACTATATCACCGCCCGCTGGTTCAAATGCCGGGTGGAGAAATTCTATCTCTTCTTTGATCCCTGGTTTTCCCTGGTAAAAAAGAAGATCGGAGAAACCGTTTACGGCATCGGCTGGCTCCCGCTGGGGGGCTATGTGAAGATTGCCGGCATGATCGACGAAAGCATGGACAAAGAAACCATGAAACTGCCTCCCCAACCCTGGGAGTTCCGCAGCAAGCCCGCCTGGCAGCGTCTGATTATCATGTTGGGTGGCGTAACCGTGAACATCCTGCTGGCATTTGTGATCTATGCCGCCATCCTGATGGTGTGGGGAGAAAAAAAGATCTACAACAATTCATTAAAGTACGGCATTGCCGTGGAAGACAGCCTCATCAAAAGCTTTGGTTTTAAAGACGGTGATAAGATCATTTCGATGGACGGCCAGCCCGTTGAAAATTTCAACAACGTGATTGCCGAACTGATCGTAAGCGACAGCGTAACCCTGGAGCGGGAGGGTAAAACCGCTACTATCCAGTTACCCAAAAGTCTGATCGGTAAACTGGTTGAAAAGAAACGCAGCGATGTGCCGCTGATCGGCATCCGTTACCCGTTCTGGATCGGTGGCGCCGACAAGGGAAGTCCGGCTTCCAAACTGGGCCTGCAGCGCTGGGATAAAGTGGTGATGATTGACTCAACACCTGTTGAATTTGTGAACGATGTGGCCCGGGTGATTGAAAAGAAAAAGAACAGCAGCATCACCGTAACACTGCAACGCGGTACTGAACAATTTACCAGTGTATGGACAGTGGACAGCGCCGGAGCATTACCCAAAGGCATGAAGATGATCGGTAAACCGGAATCGCTCGACACGGCCGGTATCTTTAAATACACCGTTATCCGGTACGGATTCTTTGAAGCATTCCCGGCAGGCGTGGTGCTGGCCAGTGAAAAACTGGGATGGTACATCGACCAGTTCAAAAAAATTCTTACTCCTTCCACCGGCGCCTACAAGGGCGTGGGTGGTTTTAAAGCCATGGGTTCTGTTTTTTCCGGCGATGAATGGGACTGGGAACATTTCTGGAACATCACCGCTTTCTTCTCCATCGTTCTTGCCTTTATGAACTTACTGCCGATACCGGCACTGGATGGCGGGCATGTATTATTCACCCTCATCGAGATGATCACCAAACGCAAACCCAGTGAAAAATTCCTGGAGTATGCACAGATCGCCGGGATGGTTATTCTGCTGGCGCTGATGCTGTATGCCAACGGAAACGACTGGTTCGGGTGGGGAAGAGGGAAATAACCGTTTTTAATCTTATTTCTATATAAAAAAAATCTCCCGGTATACCGGGAGATTTTTTTATGACGACGGATTGGTTATTGAACAACCACCCTGCACATACTCAGGCGTATGCCATCTTTGTCACTGATCTCAACCCAGTATAAACCTTTGGATTGTGCCCGCAGGTCAACATCCATCGGCGCATAAGGTGTAGCTACATTGAAATTTTTAATCAGTACCCGTGTACCTTTTGCATCAAATACCGTAACCGTTCTTGGCACCGTATTATTCACGGAGCTGTGGTAACGTACCTGGAACTGCCCGCCGGTAGGATTCGGAGACAGGTAGCACTTCGTGCTCACGGAATCGGAAATGGAGATGATGTTTGAAGTGCCGGTGCATCCGTTTACGGTGGCACGCAGACTGTAATCGGCAAATCCCGAGGCCAGTGACAGACTCAACGAAGATTGCGTGGCGCCGGGAACAGGAACTCCATTTCTTAACCAGGCATAGGTTGTTGTTCCGGTTGGAACAACTGTTGAATTAAGCGTTGTGGTTAAACCAGGGAATAATCTTGTATATGGGGAAGCAGTGATGGTAACCACGGGAACCGGAGTTACAGTAAGTGTAGCAGCATTGGTGGTCAGGGGTACGGAACAGTCAGTAACAATAACTGCCCTGTACAAATAACCGTTCATACCTGCAGTAACAGCGGGTATATTAAACACAGTACCGGTGGCGCCGGCAATATCTGTGTAACTGGTTCCACCATTGGTGCTTACCTGCCATTGATAAGAAGATATTACACCGGATGTATTAACAGAGAAGCTAACGGCAGTGCCTGGGCAGGCAGCCGCATTGCCCGGGTGGCTGGTAATAGCGCCGGCCGAACAGGGCGGTATTTTGGCTGTCCATACACCACGCCCGTGTGTTCCCGCCACAATCGTGCTGTCGCTTGCTCTTATCTTCAGCATATAAGTACTCACCGTGGGGAAATTTATTTCAGGCGACCATTGTGTGGCGGCGCCGTTTGCATTGATGGTATAATAAATACCCGCTTCGGTGGCCAGGTATATTTTCTGATCGGTACCTGGCTGGAACATTGCCCATCGTACCGGCATATCCGGAAGATTGCCGTCAATAGCCGTCCATGAAGTACCGCCATTGCGGGTGAGCCATACATTGTTTACCCCGTAGTTGGAATACGTGGCAACAATGTTGTTATCATCCATGCCGGTGTTTACACAAATAATGGTGCCTGCGGGGAATGTTGCCCCGCTGATATCCGTAAGGTTTGCATTGGCATCGGCTGTTGTAACGGTATTCGCATTTTCCAATCTGAATACTTTACCGGTATTGGTGCCGAAAAACAAGCGGTTGGCCGTATAGGGCGAAAGCTTCAGGGAAGTTAATGAAGTAGTGGCGCCGATATTACTGATCGAGATCACTGTATTGGTGTTGGTTGTATTGGTCCCTGTCCAGCGGCGCAGCTGCCCGAGCGGACCATTACTGCAATACATGATGTTCTGGCCATCATCGTGATCGAACGGGTTAACAAATAAACCCTGTGAAGAAGAAAGGTTTACTGAACTCCAGGTAGCGCCTCCGTTGGTGGTTCGGCGGTATTGGTTGTATACATAACTGCCGAATTGTATCTGCGGGTTTTGCTGGTTGATGTGAACGATGCATCCGTCGCCACCGGTTACTTCAATGGAATAACTCAAACCCGGGTTTCGTAACTGGTGAGTGCCATTGTCCTGTGCACCGGCCAGCAATACAGGCGATCCGGCAGCAGGGTGGATGGCCGCAGAATAAAATTGTTTGATGCCCAGGTTCCTGTTTTTGGAAGTGAAGGTGGCGCCGTTATCTGCCGAATAGAATACACCTCCATCGGTTGCCATGATCAATCTTGTCTGACCCCCACTGATCCAGTATTGTGCATAGTGATGATCGGCATGCACATACGGCATGGTCGACACCCAGTAAGTTAATCTTGTCCAGGTGGCGCCACCATTGCTGGAACGGTACGCATCCAGGCCGCCGGATATCAGTTCATCTGTATTCAGTGGATTGATGGCAACACTCAGGTTGTACCATCCCTGCCCGCTTCCTAAACCAGCCGGTAATATAGTGGTGTTTTGTTTGGTCCATGTTACGCCGCCATCAACGGATTTATAACAACTGTCCGTATTATAAGCCGGGTTAATCGTAATGGCGTAGAGTACATTTCCGGATACGGCCATCTCCGTGCGGATGGCTGCCGCATTGGAAACACGGAAACCGGTGCTTGTTGACCAGGTACCGGAAGTTACTGTTGCCGGAGTAGATGTATAGCGGTGGTTCACCACGTTACCAGTCGGACGATACCCGAACATTGCATTCAGGTTGCCAGAAGCAGAGAATTCAAAATCGGTGCAGGAAAGATTTGAATTTGCATCCAGGTTATTCGGCGTAATGTTTGTCCAGCTGGTACCCCCGTCAGTGGACCGGAATAAACCATTGGGTTGGCTCACCGGGACAGTTGTGGTGCGGCATGCCAGGTAAACATTGCCAGCAGCATCACAAGCGATCTTGAAGCAGCGCATATAACTGGCTGTTGACGGAAGGAAGGTAAACGACGCTCCTTTGTTTACCGATTTCCATACACCGGCACCGGTAACACGGTCTGCATTATCTGTTGGCTCGCCCGTGGAGAAATAAATAACGGAGGGATTGTTTTTATCCTGGCAGATGGAAGAGATGGCCAGGTTATCGAACCGGTCATTAACCGGTGTCCAGTTATTCACTGCAGAAAGGAAGTTGGTGCATTTCCAAAGTCCGCCGGCCACACCGCCGCAAAAAGCCGTATTGCCCGTAGGGTCATTCAGGGTGTCCAGTAAAAATGCACGGATACGGCCAGCGGTATGTCCGCCTGCCGTACTTCCCGTACCACCGCCACGGCCATTGCCATTGGAAGGGCCTACGCTGTCGTAAATGGGCCCCCGCTCTTCCCAGACCAGGGGATCTCCCAATAAATTTCCGGTAGTACCTGTCGGGGCAATGATGGAACTCAGGGAGCTTTTCATTTCGATGGTTTTATCGATCGCTTTAAGCAGCCGGTCATACGGTACATAACCCAATGCCGGGTCCTTAATCATGTCGGCAGCCTGTTGATCCCTTACCATCGGGTTGTCGTACTCATCTTTGCCTTCTTTTTCCCGTTCCCGCGGCGATCGGGTACTGAAGCAGGAATACAATGTGAATGCTGTAAAAAGAAATAAGAATAATTTTCTCATCGGTTTTATTTTTGGTTTAGGTATTAATCAGGCTGATAGGAGTAATGGTGGTTATTGACTTCAGAACCGTTTCATCAAGGATTGGGATTGGGCAACAAAAACCCTGATACGCCCGTTGGAAGGGAATAAGCAGTTTCTGTTTGTGTGCTCCTAATTTAGCTTAGTTTTCCTACACGGGCAAAAGAAAGCCCGTAAATTATTTGAACGGCTTTCCGGCCTTAACAGCTCTTTACAACCAGGTAGGAAATTGTTTCGTAAATTTGCAGATAATGAGGTTGTCTTGATCAACCACCCGGGGCTGACCGGTTTTGACAGCATAGTTCTTTGTAAGTGTAAGCATGTAGTGCGTTGCGTAATTAGCACTTTAATATGAATACGAAACTTTAATTGGCAATACTTCGTATGCCATGGCTGCTTAATCGATAGATTAACATCCATTTGGGCCGCCGAACAGGTCAGTCCTGTTACCATGTTCCGCCGCCGACTCAAAAACAAAACGGGATGCTGCCCGGGAATGATGTGACCCTGGCTTAAGACCATTCATCTAAGGATACAGTTGGTTGGTTAGGTTCCTGCTGTATCCCGACAAACAATAACTAAATAAACATGTAGAAAGCTTACGGCGGATATGTTTGGACCAGGGTTCGATTCCCTGCAGCTCCACACCACCACCGGTGCATCTGCGCCGGTGGTTTTTTATTTTAAGCACCTCCGGGTTCTTTCTTCAACCGTAAAAAAATCATGCTAAATAATATACTTCATGGCGGTTAGCGGGTATCCATACCTTAGCCGCAAATAATAGTGTATGAATTTTAAACAATCATTTCCAGGGGTACTTCTTCTGAGCTGTATGTTTATCACCGGCTGCCCTAAAGTTCCGTTTGCGGGATGTAACGGAAAAAACAGTGAGCTATTGACTTCCCGGTAATTTCAGTACGATTGCTGTACGGAAGCTGTAAGCATGTAAATTTGCAGCATGCAGATACAGATATTAAAATCAAAAATCCACCGGGCGGTAATTACCGAAGCCAATCTGAATTATGTAGGCAGTCTTACCCTGGATGAAGACCTGATGGATGCCGCCAATCTTATTGAAAATGAGAAAATCCAGGTGGTGAACGTAAACAATGGCGAACGCCTGGAAACCTATATCATCAAAGGCAAAAGAGGAAGCGGCATTGTCTGCCTGAACGGTCCTGCCGCCCGTAAAGGCGCTGAGGGAGATATTGTAATTGTTATCTCCTATGCATTGATGGATTTTGAGGAAGCAAAGAAATTCAAACCCGTGATCGTTTTCCCGAAAGAAGGAAATAAACTTTAGCGGTTGTATAATAACACGTACCCGTTTGCAATACATGACAAACCCGGCTACTCAATATTTCGTTAAAGAAAACTCCGTCGTACGGAAGATATGGGGTAAGTCGGATACCATCCTTTTTATCTTCGCCGGCTCGGCGGCAGAATTTGCGTTGAACAAGGCGGTGGACTGGCTTTACTTTACCGGCAAACTGCCGGCCGATCCTTTGGGCAGGTTGTTCTCTACGGTCAGCTATGCCAGGGAGATTGTTTTTTCTGAAACTAACAAAGCCCAAGCAGCCATTGACCGGATAACGGCTATTCATGGCGCTGTGGAAAAAAACCGGAATGCAAAAATCCCCGATTGGGCATACCGGGATGTATTGTTCATGCTCATCCATTATTCGGTTGCATCGTATGAACTGCTGGAAAGAAAACTGAGTGATCAAGAAAAGGAAGATGTATACGATGTATTCTTCCGCCTGGGATCCAGGATGCAGTTGAAAGACCTGCCTCTCAATTATAAAGACTGGCTTGCCAGCCGTGCTGCACACCTTACACTCGACCTGGCTAAAAGTGAATACACGAAAGACCTGTACCGGCAATACAAAAAACACCTCGGCGCTTTCCGGTATGCCGTTTTACTGGAGTCGCAAAAACTGGTTGTGCCTGAGCGGGCAAAGGCCATGCTGGGGTTCAATAAAGCAAGCTGGCTCAAACCGGTTATCCCGTTCTACAAATTCAGCCGGCTGATAAAATTAGATGGATTGATCAAAGCCATTCTTCTTCCGCCGGCATACAAGGCGCAGATCAGGGCGCTGGATGTTTCCTGATACTGTTCATCCGCCAGGTGGTATTAGAACCCATGGGTCAAAAATTTTCAACTCTCCCGGGTAAACAGTTTCTTTCTTTGATCAGTGATGAATGGTTGCTGTGAATGACTGTATTAAAGTTTTTCAAACCTCGCCTGGAAAAACCGGAGGTACTTTGGTTCATACACCATCTTCATCCCCTTAATTTTATTTCTTCGTTCATGCACCCGTGCCGCCGATTCGGCAATTACGTCCATATGCGCCTGGGTATACACCCGGCGGGGGATGGTGAAACGTACCAGCTCCAGTTTGGGATAATAATTTTCTCCGTTTGATTTTCTTCCGGCCGATACGATGCCCCGTTCCATGGTGCGTACACCCGAGTCGAGATAAATTTCAGCTGCCAGGGTTTGAGCCGGGTATTGATCCTGTGGCAGGTGCGGAAGAAATTTTTTTGCATCCACAAAAATGCCATGCCCGCCGATGGGTTTTACAATGGGTACACCGTATTCCATCATTTTGTTGCCGAGGTAGATCACTTGTCCAACCCTTGCCCGTATGTGATCATCGGATACACTTTCTCCGATACCGATGGCCATGGCTTCCATGTCGCGGCCGGCCAGGCCTCCATAGGTATGCAATCCTTCATACACCACCACCATGTTGCGGGCTTCTTCAAAAACATCCCAGTCGTTTACGGCCAGGAAACCGCCGATGTTTACCAATGCATCTTTTTTGGCGCTCATGGTGGCGCCGTCGGTATACGAACAGATCTCTTTCACGATTGCGTTCACGGGCCTGTT
>DMRT01000272.1 GCA_003455235.1 Chitinophagaceae bacterium | reverse complement strand
TCATGATTTTTATTTATAGCCATAAGAGTTCACACGTTTAGGAGTTTAGGGGTTTAGGAGTTTAGGGGTTTAGAGAAAAGAGCTATAAAACTAAACGTGTAAACCCCTAAACCTCTAAACCAGTTTTTCGATGTGATCATAAATCCAGCTCAGTAACCCGGTGAGTACAATACCTGCCGCACAAATGGCTAACCCGAGTTTGGCAGAAAGATCAGTTTGCACTTTTTCTACCGGCTGTTCATTCTTATCCATGAACATGGCCCTTACCACCCGCAGGTAATAGTACAGCGAAACAATCATGTTCAATGCAACAATAATAATAAAGAAGTAACTGCCGTTGGATGCACCGGCTGTGATCAGGAACAGTTTTCCAAAGAACCCGGCCGTGGGCGGAATACCGGCCAGCGAGAACAATGCCAGTGCCAGCACCCAGCTCAATAGCGGGTTGGTTTGGTACAGCCCCTTGTATTCATCAATGTTCTCTTTACCCGTTTGTGATGAAATGGCCGAAGCCACACCGAATGCCGCCAGGTTGGAGAACAGGTATACCAGGATAAAATAAACTACGGAAGTGAGCCCTTCTTTTGAATTGCTGCTTATGCCCACCAGTATAAAGCCCACCTGGGCAATGGAAGAAAAGGCAAGGAAGCGTTTGATGTTCTGCTGGCGAAGTGCAAACAGGTTGCCGATAATCATGGTGGCAATGGAAAGCACCATCACCATGTTGTACCATACCTCCTGCATGGGCTGAAACAGCCTGTACAATGCCGTGATGAAAATGAACACCACTGCTCCTTTTGATATCACCGACAGGAAGGATGTGGTGGCCATGGGCGCCCCTTCGTACACATCGGCCGTCCACAAATGAAACGGCACAATGGATAATTTAAACGCAAAGGCGGCAAACAGGAACACAAAGGCCAGCACCTGCAATGGCGACCCGTTCAGCAGGAGCGGTATCTCCGAAAAGCTGATAGAACCCGTGGCTCCGTATACCAGGGAGATACCAAAAAGCAATATGCCGGATGAGAAAGCCGAAGTCAAAATCATCTTCATTGCTGCTTCTGACGAACGCTTTTTATCCAGGTCGAAATTGGCCATGGCCGCCACCGGAATGGATGAAAGTTCCAGCGCCAGGAAGAACATGAGCAGGTTGCCGCTGGAAATAAGGAAAAACATTCCCAGTAAAGCGGAAAGCAGCAGGATAAAAAATTCCGGCAGGTGTTCGGTTGTTTTAAGCCAGCCGCTGAATAATAAGGAAATGAGGTATACACCCAGGCTAAGGATGCTTTTCTGCAGCATCAGCAGGTGAGTGCTCTGATACATGCCGTTAAACAAAGTTCCTTCTTCATTTAAGAAAAAACCAGCCAGGAAGTTCAGCAGCAGCAAAGACTGTATCAGCAGCAGCATGGTTTCATTCTTCATTCCTTTACCCAGTTTGATAAACAGGATGAGGAAGAGGATGGCCGTAACCAGCAGTTCACTTTTCATTATCGTCAGCAGTTCACTCATGCTTAATCGATGGGGGGTTGAAGGTTCAGGGCGTCTTTGATCAGTTGAGTGGCCGGGTTCACCAGGTCGTTAAGCCAGAACGGTGCGGTGCCCACGGCCAGGATGCCGGCAACCAGGATGATGGCCGCCAGTTTCTCATTCCACCTGGCATCTGTTAATGCGGCAAACTCAGGTTTCAGCGGACCCATGGCTGTTTTGGTAACCGCCCGTAATATATATACCGCTGTTACCACCAGCGAAAGACAGGAAAGAATGGTAGCCACCCGGCTGAATGTATCCGGGTTTTCCCAGGATCCCATAAATACGGTCATCTCTGCTGCAAAACCACTCAGGCCGGGCAAACCCAATGAACAGAGCCCCACAATAAATAACATCGTACTGATGAAAGGCATTGTCTTTAGCAGTCCGCCCATTTCACTTACCTGCCTGGTGTGTGTACGTTCATAGATCATGCCGATCACGGCGAAGAAAAGCGCCGTCATCAATCCGTGTGAAACCATCTGCATTACTGTTCCGGTCATAGAGGTCTTTGTCATCATGCCAATACCCAGCAGCACAAATCCGCAATGACTGATGGATGAATAGGCGTTGATGTATTTCAGGTCCTTCTGCATCATGGTGGCAAAGGCGCCGTATAAAATAGCGATCACCGAAAGAACGATGATGGGTGTGGAATAATCTTTTGCTGCGTCATGCAGGAGATAAGTAGCCACCCGCAAACAACCGTATCCGCCCAGCTTCATGGAGATACCGGCAAGGAACATCGACCCCGCTGTGGGCGCCGAGGAGTGACCATCGGGCACCCAGGTATGAAAGGGAAACAGGGCCGTGAACACACCAAAGCCAACAAACAAAAGCGGGAAACATATCTTCTGTACTTCGGGACTGATAACGGACCTGGCAAGGGTTTGTATATCGGCACTGCGGCCGGGAGCATTATAATACATGGCCAGTATGCCCACCAGTACCAGCACCGAACCACCCATCAGCATCAGGGCCAGCTTATTGGCACTGTATTCTTTGCGCCCGCTTCCCCATACACCGATGAGCAGGTATTTGGGGATCACCGCAATTTCCAGGAAGAAGAACAGCACAAAAAGATCAAGAGAAACAAAGAATCCGTAAGCACCGAGGCTGAGCAGGATGAGCAGAAAATAAAACTCCTTTGTCATCTTCTCTACATTCCACGATACCAGCACACCGGCAATGACCACGAAGGCCGTGAGCAGGATCATGGCTACCGAAATGCCATCCACGCCCAGGTGAAAACTGATGTGCCAGGAAGGGAACCAGTTGTACTGCAGCTGGAACAGCATGTCGGCGGCATTGCCGTCTATCCGCTGCTGGCGGAAAGCAAAGAATAATACAAAAGCAAGCACCAGCTGTGCGGTTGCGCCCAGCAGCGATACCCACCGTACCTGCACCGCATTGCGTACCAGTAATACCAGCACCGCGGTAACAAGTGGGATTGCTATTAATAATAAAAGGTTCATTCAACTGTTTTGGAATAATGCATTATGAATCGCCATCCATAATTCATCATTCTGTATTTACAATCAGTACATCATTTCCATACATAAATAAACAGTACGGCCAGGCCGATAACACCCACGAGGAAATACAAAGCATACTGCTGCACTTTGCCCGACTGAAATCCTTTAATGGTTTCAGCAATCTTCGTGGTAGTATTCCCGGCAAGGTTCACCAATCCATCCACCACCACTTTATCGAACCAGGCGGCCGGCCGGCCGATCAGGTTGAAAATAATCTTGTGGGTGATGAAGAGATACAACTCGTCTATATAAAATTTATGATACGCTGCCTTGTATAAACCACCCAGCGATGCCGCTATTTTCTCCGGCTTATCCGTTTGGCTTTTATACATCCACATAGCGAGGAAGATGCCTGCCAACCCGAGTGCAACGGGGGCAATGGAAAATGACAGGTGAAATGCTGTTTCCAATGTCTTTCCATCCGAACTCACATAATGCCCGAACGGAATGAACCCGGCTGCTGCTGCACCAATGGCCAGCAGCACCAGCGGCATCATCATGGCAAAGCCCCCTTCGCCATGGTGCTCTCCATGCGGCTGCTGTTCTTTATTCCAGAAAATACTGAAGTAAAGCCGGAACATATAAAAAGCGGTGAGGGCAGATGTGATCAATGCCATCCAGTAAATAGCCTGGTTGTGATGGTAGGCAGCCAGCAGTATTTCTTCCTTGCTGAAGAAGCCCGCAAAAGGCGGCACACCGGCGATGGCCAGGCAGGCAATCAAGAAAGTAATATGGGTGATGGGTAAATATTTCCGTAAGCCACCCATATCTTTCATTTCATTGCTGTGAATAAAATGGATCACCGCACCGGCGCCCAGGAACAGCAATGCTTTGAACATGGCATGTGTAAACAGGTGGAACATGGATGCGGTATATCCAAGTCCGTTCTCACCACCATAACCGGATACACCCAATGCAAACATCATGTAGCCGATCTGCGACATGGTGGAATAGGCCAGTACTCTTTTAATATCTGTTTGTGTGCAGGCGATGATGGCAGCAATGAATGCGGAGATGGCGCCCACATAAGCAACCACACTTAAGGCGCCCGGTGAAGAGATGGCAAACACTGGAAATAACCGGGCCACCAAAAACACACCGGCCACCACCATGGTTGCCGCGTGGATCAATGCAGAGACCGGCGTAGGACCTTCCATGGCATCCGGAAGCCAGATGTGCAATGGGAACATGGCACTCTTTCCGGCTCCGCCCACAAATACCAATATCAATCCCCAGCTGAGTGCCGAAATTCCAAGGAAGGAGGCAGTAACGGCCGTTTTATATTCGCTGGATTCCGGAGAAGTTAATGCAGCAATAAGTGTATTAAAGTCCAGTGTACCGGAATAGAAAGACAATATCAAAATACCGATCAGAAAACCAACGTCGGCGAACCTTGTTACAATGAATGCTTTTTTACAGGCAGCCACGGCACTGGGTTTATCGTAATAATACCCGATGAGTAAGAAAGAAGAAACACCTACCAGCTCCCAAAATATATATATCTGGAAAATATTGGAAGACATTACCAGTCCCAGCATGGAGAAAGTAAACAACCCGAGGTACGCATAATACGTGGGAAACCGTTCTTCTCCTTTCAAATACCCGAGGCTGTAAATGTGCACCATCAGGGAAATAAAGGTAACCACCACCAGCATCATCACCGATATGGGATCTAGCACAATGCCCATATCGATGGACAATCCTTTTCCAAACTCCAGCCAGGTATATTTCAGCGGAACCAGTTTCTGGTAAACGCCATCCGCTTTCCCGTACTCAAAGAAATAACCATAGGCGGTATACAATGCCAGCACCGCTGATACAAGCATCAGTCCTGTGCCGATGATACCCGAAGTATTCTTAAAGTATTTTCTTCCGAAAAGACCGAGCAGTACAAAGCCTGCCAGTGGCAGCAGCGGAATCAGCGATATGTATGTTGCATTCAGCATTTACAAGTTCAGGGCTTAGAAGTTTAGAGTTTAGGGCTTTACTAAACCCCTAAACTCTAAACCGCTAATCTAATATTTCAACTCTTCCGCATTTTCCACATCTATCGATTGATGGCTGCGGTAGAGATTAATAATTATGGCAATGGCCACGGCAGCTTCGGCAGCGGCAATGGCAATAATAAAAATGGTAAAGAAAACTCCGTCCAGCCGATTTGGCCACAGGTATTTGTTGAACGCAATGAAATTCAGGTTCACGCTGTTCAGCACCAGCTCCACACTCATCAGCATGGTCACCAGGTTTCTCCTGGTAAAAAAACCATATACGCCGATGAAAAACAGCGCAGCACTGATAAACAACAAATGATATAGTCCGGGTTCTGTCATACTATCAACTGTTGAACAGCGGGTACAGAAGTTAACGTTCTTTCACTTCGTCGTTCTGTTTTCCGTGTTCTTTATTCATTATTGTATCTTTTTTTAACGCAATTACAATACAGCCCACCAGCGCTGCCAGCAACAGGATGCTCACCACTTCAAACGGAAGTGCATATCCTCCTTCCTCCACACCCAGCATCTGGTTGCCGATGTTGGCAACCGTGGGTTCCACGGCCGGCTTATCCGTTCCGGTAAAATTGTGTTTGTACAACTGCAGCATTACCAGTGCCAGCCCGCAAAAGGCAGCCAGTGCAGCAAACAACTGACGGCCCATGGTAGGCCTGGGCAACTGTTCACCGGCCTGCTGGGTAAGGAAAATGGAAAAAATGATGAGCACTACAATGCCACCTACATATACCACAATCTGCACCGCAGCTATAAACTCGTAGTTCAGCCAGAAATAAATTCCGGCAATGCCAATCAGCGAAAACAGCAGGTAGATGGCCGACCGGAAAATCAGCCGGGTGGTGACGGCCAGCAGGCCGCTCACCAACGTTAGCGCTGCCAGCAAATAAAATATAATGGTTGATCCGTTCATCATTCCACCCCGTCCATTATCCTGGATCCGGGATTGTTTAAGATTTTGGTGAGCTCCGCCCTGTCGAAAACACTGTGTTCAAATGTTTGCGCCATCACGATGGCATCAGATGGGCAGGCTACAATACACAGGTTGCACATGGTGCAGAGTTCTAAATGATATACCAGTTTGTCAATTGCTTTTTTCTTCTTTCCATCAGGGGTGATGTCGAATTTGGTAACCACTTTAATGGTACCATTGGGGCAAGCCAGTTCACAGGCTGTGCAGCCGGTACAGCGGTGTTCGTTGTTGGCATCGTGCGGCATCACCACTTCACCCTTGAACCGTTCGGGCAGTTTAAGTGTATCCCTGTTATCGGGATATTGTTCCGTGATGATCTCTTTGTGATGGGTAAAGTAATAACCGGTGCGGCGCATGCCCACCAGCAGCGACTTTATCCCGCTGAAAACATCTTTTATGTATTTTACTATGAACATATTGGTTTCGTGTTTAGAAATGTTCAGGCGTTTAGTGAAGTGCAAATAGCTAAACTTCTAAACCGTCTCAACCCCTCAACATTTTAAAAATGCCACTTTAATATGGCGATTGCCGTTACCAGTATCAGGTTGAACATACTGATCGGTAATAAATATTTCCACTCCAGGTTCAGCAGCTGATCAATGCGCAGCCGGGGAAAAGTCCACCGGAACCACATGATCACGAATATCAGGAAAAACGTTTTGCCAAAGAACCAGATGCTCGACGGAATATAATCCATCACGTGGTTGAATGCCTCCCAGTTGCCGATGTGAAAGGGCATCCATCCGCCCAGGAACAAGGTGGCCCCGATGGCACATACGATGAACACATTCACATACTCGGCCAGAAAGAACAGGGCGAATTTCATTCCTGAATACTCGGTATGAAAACCGGCCGTTAATTCCGATTCCGCTTCGGCCAGGTCAAACGGCGCCCGGTTGGTTTCGGCCGTAACGGCAATGATAAAGATCACAAATGCAATAAGCGCCGGAATGTGTCCTTTAAAAATCCACCATCCATCGGCCTGCGAATAAATGATATCGGGTATGTTCAGGCTGCCAGCCAGCACCACAATGGTAAGTATAGACAGGCCGGCAGATAATTCATAGCTCACGATCTGTGCCCCGCTTCGCATGGCACCCATCAGTGAATATTTATTATTGCTTGACCAGCCCGCCATCAGAATGCTGATGACCATCAGGGAAGAAACAGCAGATACATACAGCACACCAATGTTCAGGTTCCACAACTGAAAATCTTTTGCAAAGGCAATGGGCGCCATCAGCAGCATGGCAACCACCAGGGCAATGATGGGTGCTAAATTGAATAAGAATTTATCTGCGCCACCCGGTGTCAATCCTTCTTTCACGAGCAGTTTGAGTGTATCGGCCAGCGATTGCAGCAATCCTTTGGGACCAACACGGTTGGGGCCCAGCCGGATCTGCATCCAGGCCGACACTTTTCTTTCCATGATCACGAGCACCAGTCCCAACACCGCAAACAGTCCGATCACCGCAATACCGGCAATGACCATTTCAATGATCAATACCCAGGTGGGACTGAATGTTTCGTTCAGCCAGTCGTGAATGTTGGTTGTTATGTCAGTTAAGCTCCACATTTTATGAATATCGAACCGGGAAAAAGGAATACTGAATGCTGAAGTTAACGGCATTCCTTCCTTGTTCTACATTCCTTGTTCCTTGTTCATTATTATTATTTTTACCTGTCAATATCCGGTATCACCAGATCCAGTGTACCCATCATCGCCACCAAATCTCCCAGCTTGCTTCCCCTTGCCATGGTATCCAATGCCGAGAGATTGGAGAACCCCGGTGAGCGGAATTTGATTCGGTAAGGTGTGGTGGCGCCTTCACTTACAATATATAAACCCAGCTCCCCCCTCGCCGTTTCCACCCTTGTATAAAATTCTCCTTTCGGCAATTTCAATACGGCTTTTGTTTTGGCCTGGAAATCGCCTTCGGGAATATTGTCGATCAGTTGTTCAATGATGCTGATGGATTGATGCATTTCCCGGATCCGCACCATGTATCTTGCCAGCGAATCGCCACCTGTTTCCAGCACTTCTTCAAACTGCACCTTATTATATACATCGTAGGGATACAGCTTGCGTATATCACAGCTTACCCCGCTTCCCCTGGCTGTTGGCCCGGTGCATCCGAAAGAGATGGCGTCTTCTTTCGACAGGAAGCCCACGTCTTTCATCCGGCTGCGGAAGATGATGTTACCCGTAACCAGTTCATCGTATTCATGCACTTTTGATCGGAAGAGTTTGATAAATTCTTTCACCTTCCGCTGAAAATCCGGGTGCAGGTCAATCATCACACCGCCGGGCACCATGTAATTCATGGTAAGACGGGCACCACAGGTTTCTTCCATGATGTCGTTGATGGTTTCCCGTTCCCGGAAAGCATGAAAGAAAGGAGTAAAGGCGCCGATGTCCATTGCCATGGCGCCCCACCACAGTTCGTGGGAGGCAATGCGGGTGAGCTCATCCATGATCACCCGGATCACCTGCGCCCGTTCCGGCACTTCTATCTGCATGGCTTTCTCCACGCACAGGGCGCAGGCATGATTATTAATATGGGCAGAGAGATAATCCATCCGGCTGGTAACATAAATGAACTGCCGGTAGGTAAGGCTCTCACACATTTTTTCGATGGAGCGGTGAATATAACCGAGATGCGGTTCCACTTTTTTAATGGTTTCACCATTCAACGTGATCACCAGGTGCAATACACCATGGGTGGCAGGATGCTGGGGTCCTACATTGATGACGAGATCACCTTCGGTGGATGTGGCTACTTCTTCTAGCATTTGAATATCGAACAAGAAACAAGGAATGATGAATGAAGAACGGAATCAGCATTTACTCCTTTGTTCTTTATTTCCTGTTCCCTGTTCATTATTTTTAGAGTTTGATCATGTTCACCGGATCTTCAAAATCCTTCCGCATCGGGTTCTTTCCTTCCCATCCTTCGGGCAGTATCAGCAGCCGAAGGTCGGGGTGGTTTAAAAAATTCACACCGAACATTTCATACACTTCCCGTTCATGAAGCTCCGCTGTTTTCCATATATGGCTTACTGTTTCAATCTGCGGTGTGTGGTTATCGAGTTTTGCTTTTACAACCAGGTTATGGCGGAAAAGGGTGGAACTGAGGTGATACACCATAGCCAGGTGTGTCTTCCAGTCCACGCAGGTTAAACAGAAAAGATAATCGAATTGCAGGCCGGCATCACTCCGCAGCTGACGGGCAAAACCCGGCCATTCACCGGGATCAACGTTTACATTAATCCATTCTCCCCCTTCTTCAAAAGCAGCGGATGGAACTAATTCAGTTATTCTCGTTTTCAACTCTTCGTTGGTCATAATTACTGGTTGCCGGATTTAATCTGTTCTCTCGTCATGCCGGCTTTTATCTTTTCCTGTAAACTTATCAATGCATGCAATAGTGCTTCGGGCCTGGGCGGACAGCCGGCCACATAAACATCCACGGGTATGATGTGATCGGCCCCTTTTACCACCGAGTAGGTATTGTAAAAGAATGGTCCCCCGCTGATGGCGCAGGCGCCCATGGCAATCACGTATTTGGGGTCGGCCATCTGGTCGTACAGTCTTTTTAAAACGGGGCCCATTTTATTTACGATGGTGCCGGCAATGATGATCACATCGGCCTGGCGCGGCGTGGCCCGGGCCACTTCAAATCCAAAGCGGGAAAAATCGTACTTGGCCGAGGCAGTGGCCATCATTTCAATGCCGCAGCAGCTGGTGGCAAACGTAAGCGGCCACAGGGAGTTTGACCTGGCCCAGTTGATGATATCATCCAGTTTGCTCAGCACGATGCCCCCGCCGGGGGTTTCATGTACCTGCCCTGGAAAATCAACTGTTTTATGTTGCTGTTCGGTCATAACCTGTAAACGGCTTATACGATTTAACGACCCGTCACTTCCATTTCAATGCCCCTTTTTTATGTGCATACAGGAAGCCGGCGAATAAAATGAAAAAGAAAATAACGATCTCAACCAATGCCACCCATCCCACGTTTTTAACCACCACTGCCCAGGGGAAGATGAAGATCAGTTCCACATCAAAAACCAGGAATACCAGGGCAAACAGGTAATAACCCACATTAAGCTGTATCCATGTTTTTCCTTTGGTGGGAATACCGCATTCGTAAGGTTCGCCTTTCTGCGGGTTGGTGGAGCCTTTTGTCATCAGGCGGGCAATCAAGATAGCAATAATGGAAAACGCAAGCCCTGCAACAATCAACACAATCATGGAAGATGCACCCATAAGAGACCAGTTATTGAATGAATTGGTTTGATGGTACAAGTTAATGAAAAAATGGTTTCCATAAACGCTGCCGCAGGGATGGTATTTATCAGCAGGCAGGATGACATTGATCATGCATCATGCAATACCCGGCATTATCCATAAATCTCCACGTGGATGTCTTTCCGGTCGTATCCCATATCCATGATGCGCTGCTTCGCTTCATCAATCATTCCTTTCCACCCGCATAAGAAGAAGCTGGCAGGGCGTTTATCTGCACACAATTCTTCATATACCGGGTGTACATAACCGGTGCGGCCTTCCCATGTTTCCCTCGACAGCACAGGTATATACCGGAACCCGCTCATCTTTTCCTGCAGCTCTTTCATTTCGGTATAATACAGAAGCGTTTCTTTGGTGCGGCAGCCAAAAATGAGATTCACTCCTTTGTTGGGCATTGCCTGGTTATGGATATAATGCGCCATGCTGCGGAAGGGCGCTATGCCGGTGCCGGTGCAGATGAAAAAAATCTCCTTATCCAGTGGTTCCTTTAATGTGAATACGCCCTGCGGACCGCGGAAGGTAAGTGAAGTACCTACCTGTGCATTTTCGAAAAGATAGTTGGTGCCGGCTCCTTTTTTATCAAGTACGATAATCAGTTCAAATGTATTGGTACCATCGGGCCAGGAAGCGATGGAATAACTGCGCCAGCGCTTGTTGGGTTTTTCGTGAATGGGCAGGTCGAGGGTAACGAATTGGCCGGGTTGAAAGCTGAAATCATCCAGTTCGGGAACCTGTATCCAGTAACGCCTGGTATCCCGGGTTTCATTTTCTATCCGGATTATGTTTCCGGTCCGCCATGGTTGTAATGCCATTAAGAATGTTTGCGGGAAGGTACAAAGAAATGAAATATGATCCCTTTCGTGAAACGGAAAACCACTTGCCTGTTCAATGCTCCGGCAGCAGGAAATAATAAATGATGAACATTACTGGATGAGTATCCGGGCAATCCTGGTGTCATTGCCGGTGAAAACCTTCAGCTGGTAAACACCTTTGGCAATACCCGAAAGGTTGAGCGTATTGTTTCTTCCCTGCAGGCTGAATTGCCGGATGAGTTTGCCCGCCGCATCATACAGGATGGCCCCGGTAGTATTGCCCGATGAAGCAATGAATACACGTGACCCGGTTACCGGGTTTGGATAAATCATGACATCTTCGCCGGCACTGCTGAAATTGAGTTTACGGATGGGCGAATAGCGGTAAATTCCATCCCGGTCAATCATCTGCAACCGGTAATAATTCAATCCATCTATGGGCTGAAGATCGTTGAGTGAATAATAATTATTGCCCGCTGTATTTTTTGCCGGAACCATACCAATGGATGTGTAGCGGTTGCCATCAGTGCTTCGCTCAACAATAAATTCCCGGAGGTTCATTTCACCGGAAGTGATCCAGCTGAGCAGGGCCTTGTTGTTTTGTTTGGCTGCTTCAAAAGACAGCAGGTTCACGGGCAGGGGTTCATTGGCATTGGTTCCTCCGTTGTTAAGCCAGAATTCGCTGAAGCTGTTTACCGGGTATTCGGCATAATAACCATTGTCATAAGGGATGATTTCGGTATTGCCGGGTAATATATATATATATGCTCCGGAGGAGTTGTCGGCCAGGGTACCGTTTTCCTGGATGGCGGGACCACTGTATTTTGTTACCCCCAGCTCATAGGGATCCCGGGGTTTGCTGCAGCCGCCGCAACCACTTGCATT
>DMRT01000081.1 GCA_003455235.1 Chitinophagaceae bacterium | reverse complement strand
CGCTGATGGATTTTCCTTTGTAGCGGATCTCCAGTGTTTCCCGGTTGTATCGCCGGCCGTTGCATTTTTCGCAGTGCACGTATACATCCGGCAGGAAGTTCATTTCAATCACCCGCATGCCGCCGCCTTCGCAAACATCGCAGCGGCCGCTTTTCACATTGAACGAAAAACGCCCGGCATTGTATCCCCGGATCTTTGCTTCGGGTACCGATGCAAAGAGGGTTCGTATATCTGTAAAGAAGCCGCAATAGGTGGCGGGGTTGCTTCTGGGAGTTCTGCCAATCGGGCTTTGATCGATCTCGATCACCTTGTCAATGTATTCCAGTCCTTTGATGGTTTTGTACGGAAGCGGGCTGGTCTTTGAATGATAACAGTACTGGCTTAATAAAGGATACAGGGTTTCATTGATGAGGGTGGATTTGCCGCTACCGCTCACCCCGGTAACCAGTATCAATTTACCCAGTGGAAATTTTACGTCCACTTCCCGAAGATTATTTCCTTTTACTCCTTTCAGTTCGATGAATTTGCCATTTCCTTTCCGCCGTTCCCGGGGTACGGCAATTTTTTTCTTCCCCAGCAGGTACTGGGCAGTTTCGGAACCCGAATCGAGGATTGTTTTGGGTGTTCCTTTTGCAACGATTTCCCCGCCGTGTTTCCCGGCCCGGGGACCGATGTCGACAAGATAATCAGATGCCAGCATGATGTCTTTATCATGTTCCACCACCAGCACACTATTGCCGATATCCCGCAGGTTCTGCAAGGCAGCGATCAACCGCTGGTTATCCCGCTGGTGCAATCCAATGCTCGGTTCATCCAGGATATAGGTGATCCCCTGCAGCTGTGAACCGATCTGCGTGGCCAGGCGTATCCGCTGTGACTCTCCACCACTAAGGGTTTTGGAAGGCCGGTTCAACGACAGGTAAGTAAGCCCTACATCCAGTAAAAACTGCAGCCGTTCTCTTATTTCTTTCAGTACATCTTTTGCGATTGCATTCTGTTTAGTGCTCAGCCGCAATTCAATTCCATCAAACCAGGCAGCGAGGTTATCGAGGTTCATCTGCCCGAGTTCGGCGATGTTGCGTTTGTCAACCCTGAACCAGAGACTTTCTTTTTTCAACCTGGTTCCGTTGCAGGTACCACAGGTGGCCAGCACCATATACTTCTCCACCCATTCACGCAGCATATCGGTGCTTTGTGAAGAAGAGAACCAGCGTTTCAGCATCGGGATGATGCCTTCATAACTTCCGGTGTAGGCATCAGGGATGCTCTCATCGCTCATATCCAGCTCCAGGGCAGGGTTAATCTCTTTATCGCCGTAGAGCAACAGGTCAAGCTGCGCCTTCGGCAAATCTTTCAGCGGCTTGTCGAGGCTGATTTTATTTTTTTTGGCAAATGCCTGCACCTGGTTAAACACGCTTGCTTCCCGTTCTTCACCCAATGGAGCGATGCCTCCTTCTTTTACCGATTTGGTTTTGTCGGGCAATACGGTTTCCAGGTCGATGGTATAGACATTGCCCAGGCCCTTGCAAACGGGGCAGGCACCATAAGGAGAGTTAAAAGAGAATGCATTCGGTGAAGGTTCTTCATAGCTGATGCCGGTGTCTTCACACATCAGCTGTTTGCTGTACTGAATAACTTTATCGGTATCATTCAGCAACAGAAACATCAGGTCTTTCCCCAGCTGCAGGGTTTTCTGAACACTCTGGCTCAGCCGTACCCGCATGTCGTCGGTTAATGCCAGCCTGTCAACCACCAGTTCAATATCATGTATCTTATACCTGTCCACCTGCATGCGTGGCTTCAGGTCCACCACTTCCCCATCCACCCGAACTTTTAAATAGCCTTTCTTCCGCAGGTCTTCAAACAATTCCCGGTAATGCCCTTTTCTTCCCCTCACCACCGGTGCCAGCAGGCTGATTTTTTTTCCTTCGAAACGTTCACAGATATTACCTACAATTTCCTCTTCACTGAATTTCACCATTTTTTTCCCGGTATTGTAACTGTATGCTTCACCGATCCGGGCAAACAGCAGGCGGAGGAAATCATAGATCTCCGTTACTGTACCCACTGTACTGCGTGGGTTTTTATTCGTTGTCTTTTGTTCAATAGAAATAACGGGTGATAAGCCGGTGATCTTGTCCACATCCGGCCGCTCCATATCACCTACAAACTGGCGGGCATAGGCACTGAAGCTTTCCATGTACCGGCGCTGCCCTTCGTTATAAATGGTATCAAATGCCAGCGACGATTTACCGCTGCCACTCACACCGGTGAATACCACCAGTTTGTTCTTGGGAACCCGGATATCAATATTCTTCAGGTTGTGTTCCCGGGCACCGAATACTTCAATAAAATCGTGGGAAATCACTTCTTCGGGTGACGTCTTCTTTACTTTCGCCATGTGTACTTACTTAGCCTAAAGGTACAAACAAATTGATTGCTGATTTGTTGACGGTGGGTTTGTTGCGTAAGTTTGCATTTCAACCTGCACTATGCTGTTTAATTTATTCGGAAAAAAGGACGAAGCGGATGACAAGCATGTTTTCACCGACCGGGCCTATGTGAGTACCGCTGCCAAAATGAATGCCTGTGCCGCCCTGGCAAAAAAAGAACCCAGCCATCTATTCCTTTGCTGGTTCCCGGAAACCGCCACCCGGTTCAGGGAGTTTTTCCGCGGGCAGGGACTGGCCGAAGACCTGGTGCTGGAGACACGGCACGTACATGCATCAAAACTCCAGGGCAAAAAGCCGGTATTTGCAGAACACTATCCCCTGCATGCAAAAGAAACAGCACTCATTCACAACTGGGGCGATGAGAAGATCATCGTTTTCAGTGCCCTGGATGAACCCCTGTTTAAACATTTCGGCAGTGATAAAGTAATCCCGATGATCAAATTACTGGGCATGAAAGAAGACGAAGCCATTGAACACAGCCTCGTTACCAAGTCCATCATCAAGGGCCAGGAAAAGATCGCTGAACTGGTGGGTACCGAACAACCGGCCAACTCACAGGCGGAGTGGATGCAGAAGAACATAAAATAATTTTACCCGGAAATGCTATATAGTCCTGCATTCGGACAGGCAGAATATTTTTTTTGATTTTTTTATTTGGCCGTTTGAAAATTCCTCCTGTATATTTGCAACAGTTCTTTAATTAATCACTTATCAAGAAAGGTAGAGGGTAATGGCCCGATGAAGCCTTGACAACCTACCATGATTCAGTTCATGGAAAGGTGCCAATTCCACCCGCCAACTGGCGGACAGATAAGTCAGATCCAGCGCTTAAAATACTTCATCAAAATATTGAAAGCTCATCTGATTTATCGGGTGAGCTTTTTTTTATGAATTGCCCGGGCTTAAGCCCGGGCAATTCATAAAAAATCCATCCGGTAATTACTCCTCCTCTCTGGTAAGATCATTTCATAAACCAAAAAACATCTTATCATGAGCAATGCAACACAACTCATCCACAGCATCCCTACCGATCCGTTAACCGGTTCCGTAAGTGTACCCATTTACCAAACCAGCACTTTTGTGCAGGAAGCGCCCGGTGTAAACAAAGGATACGATTATGCCCGGACCAATAACCCGACCAGGGCGACCCTCGAAAGCATCATCACCCAGCTGGAAAAAGGAACCGTGGGCATTGCATTTGGCAGCGGACTGGCAGCTATTGATTCCGTTGTGAAACTGCTCAAGGCCGGTGATGAGATCCTTGCCGTGGATGATATCTATGGCGGCGCCTTCCGCCTGTTCACTCACATCTATGAAAAATTCGGCATCAAAGTGAACTATGTGGATACCACCAATGCAGAAAATGTATTCAATGCCATTACACCCGGCACCAAACTCATCTGGCTGGAAACACCCACCAACCCCACCCTGAAAGTAAGTGACATTGAAGCCATCGCAAAAATCGCCCGCGCCCATTCCTGTTGGCTTTGCGTGGATAACACTTTTGCTTCACCCGCCTTACAACAACCTCTTGCGCTGGGAGCTGATATTGTAGTGCACAGCGCCACCAAATACCTCGGCGGTCACAGTGACCTGATTGCCGGACTGGTGGTAACCAAAGAAAAAGAGCTGGGCGATAAAATCAAATTCATCCAGAATGCCAGTGGCGCCATCCTGGCCCCGTTCGACAGCTGGCTGGTGATCCGTGGTATTGAAACACTGAACCTGCGTGTGCAGCAGCATGGCCGGAATGCACAGGTCATTGCCGAATTCCTGGAAACACATCCTTCAGTGGATAAAGTGTACTACCCGGGATTAAAAACACATACCAACCACGAAATCGCCAAAAAACAAAGCAAAGGTTTTGGCGGCATCGTTTCCTTTACCCTGAAGAACGATACCGAAGAGGCAGCCACGGCATTTGTTACCAACACCCGTTATTTTAAACTGGCCGAAAGCCTGGGCGGCGTGAAGAGCCTTCTCTGTCACCCGGCGCAGATGACGCATAAAAGCATCCCGTCAGAAAAACGCAGGGCAGCCGGTGTGGCCGACAGTTTGGTAAGGCTAAGTGTCGGGCTGGAAGAAGTGGAAGACCTGGTTGCCGACCTGGACCAGGCATTTGCAAAACTGGAAAAGAAAAATTTGGTTACCAGCATTCCTGCATAGCCGGGCTCCTGGGGCGTCGCACTCTTGTACTTTATCCAATTATTGAACAATTTAAATTCAGCAACTTGTCAATCAATCAATCAGTAAACCAATCAACCGGTCAGCTTACCATCGGCCTCTTTGGCTTTGGCGTGGTGGGCAAGGGCCTTTATGATGTGCTGCATACCACTCCTACCCTGCAGGCTTCCATAAAAAAGATCTGCATTAAAAATGCAGGCAAGAAGCGGAGTATACCCGCAGAAAATTTCACCACTGAAGCGGCTTTATTGCTCAATGACGAAAGCATCAACGTAATCGTGGAACTGATCGATGATGCGGATGCAGCCTATCACATTGTAAAGACGGCTTTACAAAAAGGCAAGGCCGTGGTAAGCGCCAATAAGAAAATGATTGCCGAGCATTTTGAAGAACTGCTGCAACTTCAGCAGGAAAACAATACGGCCTTCCTGTATGAAGCCGCCTGCTGTGCAAGCATGCCCATCGTACGCAACCTGGAAGAATATTACGACAATGACCTGCTGAAATCCATCCGCGGTATCATCAATGGCTCTACGAATTTCATCCTCACGAAAATTTTTGAAGAAGAGCTGGAGTTCAGGGAAGCACTTACCCTTGCCCAGCAGGCCGGCTTTGCTGAAAGCAATCCCAAACTGGATGTGGGCGGTTTTGATGCTGCCAATAAACTCAGCATCCTGCTGGCTCACTCCTTTGGCGTGATTGCCAAACCCCGGGAGTTCCTCTTTAACGGCATAGAAAACATCTCCCGGCCAGATGCTGTTGTGGCCGGAGAAAAAAAGTACAGCATCAAACTGGTAGCCAATGCCAAGAAACTGGAATCAGGAAAGCTGGCTGCATTCGTATTACCTCAGTTTGTTACTCCCAAAGACGACCTGTACCATGTACAGAATGAATTTAACGCCCTGACCACCGAAAGCAGTTTTGCCGATACACATTTCTTTAAGGGAAAAGGAGCCGGGGCATTCCCTACCGCTTCGGCCGTACTGAGTGACATCTCGGCATTGCGGTACAATTACAAATACGAATACAAAAAAATACATCACCGGACGGATACACAACTCAGTACCGATTATTACCTGAAGGTTTTTATCAGTACGGATGACCTTGCTAAAATACGGAAGGAAGATTTTGAATGGATCGAGGAATGGCACAACGGATTTAAGCAAAGCTGGCTGGTTGCCGTGATTCATGCCGGGAAATTGTTCCATACCGGCTGGTGGAAACAGGAAGGAGTGTCATTAATTCTTTGCCCGGAGCCCATCATCGAAAACATCGATTACAGGAAGGTCAGCAAAAGAAGCCTGGAACTGGCCGGGGTTATTTAACATGGTCTGACCAATAAGTCACATCCCTCTGCGACTTTTATTAGTTTTGGTTTTGAAATAAACAATTGTCCCGCCTGAGCGGGACTTTGTTTAGTAACTTTCATAAAATTTACGATCATGATCAGTTATTATTTTAACCTGTTCGGGGTAATGATGTTTGCCATGTCGGGGGCGCTGGCAGCATTGGATAAAAACCTGTACAAAGACCTGTTTGGCATCAGCTTCACCGCTTTTGCCACGGCCATCGGCGGGGGTACGTTACGGGATATTATCCTCGGCGCCCATCCCATTGCCTGGGTGGCGGATAATAATTACATCATTGCCATCGCGGCTGGTATTATACTGATGGTTGTCTTCCGCAGGCAACTGCACAAAATACCGAAGATATTGCTGGTATTCGATTCCATCGGCATCGCCATTTATACCATCATCGGTATGGAAAAAGCCCTGTCGCTGAACGTGGCGCCGCTGGCTGCCGTGATTATGGGATTGTTTACCGCTGTGATGGGAGGTGTGATACGGGATACCCTGATCAACGAAATACCACAGATATTCCGCAAAGAGATTTATGCCACGGCCTGTATTGCCGGGGCGCTCGTATACCTGGTATTGAAATATACTTCCTTGCCGGATATCTGGTGCGCTTTGATCAGCATTATAACCATCATCGGGATACGCTTAACAGCAGTAAAATTCAAATGGTCGTTGCCAAAGATGGAAGTGTAGCTGTACTTATTGAGTAATGTAATTCTGCAGTTGTGCAATGGTTTCTTTTTGCGTGGCAATGATGCCATTCACCACATCGCCTATAGACACCATGCCCAGCACTTTGCCGTTTTCAAGCACCGGCAGGTGGCGGATATGCTTATCACTCATAATGGCCATACATGTTTCAATGCTGTCGGCCGGAGTTACGGTCAGTACATTTTCTGTCATAATATCCTTCACCGCTGTTTCTTTTGATGATTTTCCCTTCAGCACCACTTTGCGGGCATAATCCCTTTCGGAAAGGATGCCGGTGAGTGTATCACCTTCCATCACCAGCAGGGCCCCGATGTTTTTTTCACCCAGTACCTTGATGGCTTCATAAACGGTGGTTTGCCCGGTAACGGAATAGATCGTGACGCTTTTGCCATTTAAAATGTCGGAAACTTTCATAAGCAGGTTTTTCGTTAACGATGAGAAGCCTGTAGCGCTGATGAAGATACTATATTTTTCCAGTGATTGCAACACATTAAAGCATCCCATCATGTTGACGGAAAATAAAACGGTCCCGCTGTTGGCGGGACCGTTCATGTTATATCCGGTTATTTTTATTCAGCTCCATCAATATGCCCCCTGTTCACCGCATAGGTTCCCACTTTACCGCCAGTGGTAAGTCCCACTTCACAATCACTGCGGTAATGGATACCGCCATACATACGGGAAACAGATGCTTCTCTGGCCCAGTCGCTGTATTGCTGCGACTTGGAAGGGATCACATATCCCAGCACGGTTGCTGCCGCTGCACTGAATGTACTGTGCCCAGAGATGTAAGAAGGAAAATTAGGCAAGCCGATCGGTGTTTTGATGCGGGGATCTATCTGTGAAGGCCGTGGATTGAAATAGGTGAATTTCGTATCCCAGCAAACTACTGCCGCATCCATCATGGCCATATTCAGCAGCGCCATATTGCGTGCCCA
>DMRT01000083.1 GCA_003455235.1 Chitinophagaceae bacterium | reverse complement strand
CCGCACATTTTTGCCGAGCAGGAAAACGATGCGTATTTTGTTCAGGGTTACCTGCATGCAAAATTCCGCCTGTGGCAGATGGAACTGCAAACTTTTGCGGCCGGCGGAAGAGCCAGTGAGATCATCGGTGCCAAAGCGCTGGATCACGACCGGGAATTCAGGAGACTGGGCATGGTATATGCGGCCGAGATTGCGTTGAAAGAGATGGAAAAAGACCCCGTCATCAATGCCCAATGTGATGCGTATACCAATGGAGTGAATGCTTATATTGACGGACTTACCGAAAGTACCTTACCGCTGGAATATAAACTCATCGGGTATAAACCCGAAAAGTGGGACAAGTTGAAAACCTGCTTATTCCTCAAATACATGAGTTATGACCTGGCTGCCCGGGAAGATGACCTGGAGATGACCAGTGCAAAAAGCTATTTCAACGCGGATGATTTTTCCAAATTGTACCCGTTGCTGCAGGATTCGCTCGACCCCATTATTCCGAAAGGAACCGCGTTTGAAAAACAGAAAGTATTCCCGGTGGCGCCGGCTGGTGCCGATTCGGTTTACCTGAATAATAAACAAATAACGGTGGCCGAAATTGCCAAGCCCGACCGGGATAACGGAAGTAATAACTGGGCCGTAAGCGGAAAGAAAACAAAAAGCGGTGCGCCCATCCTGTGCAATGATCCTCACCTGGGACTCAATCTTCCGTCGCTTTGGTACGAAGTGCAGATATCCACACCTACATTCAATGCATATGGCGTAAGCTTCCCGGGTGCACCTGGGGTGATCATCGGCTTCAATGACAGCTGTGCCTTCGGTTTCACCAACGGTGGCCGTGATGTACGGGATTACTATGAAATTAAATTCAAAGACGATACCCGGCAGGAGTACCTCTTTAACGGCCAGTGGATGAAAACAAAATTCCGGATAGATACCATTAAGATAAAAGGGGCGGCGGATTTTATTGATTCGGTTGCTTACGTGCAACTTGGCAGCGACTGGTGCCCGGTGATGTTTGATAAATCCTTCGGCGGTGTACGCATCAACAACCATGCATATTATGCCGTTCGCTGGAAAGCACACGACGCCAGCAACGAACTGAGGATCTTTAATATGCTGAACCACGCAAAAAACTATGCCGACTACCAGGCTGCGGTTACCAACCTGCATACACCCGGCCAGAATGCAGTGTTTGCCTGTAAAAACGGAGACATTGCCCTCCGAACCCAAGGTGAGTGGCCGGCCAAATGGAAAGGCCAGGGCGATTTTGTGATGCCCGGCACCGATACCAGTTATTTATGGCAGGGAATGATACCGCAGGATGAAGTGCCTTATCAATACAACCCCGAAAGGGGTTTTGTGAGCAGTGCCAATCAAAAACCGGTGGATGATCAAACCTACCCCTATTACCTGGGCAGGGATTACCCACTGCACCGCGGTATTGCCATCAATAAGCGGTTGAATGAAATGACCGGCATCACTCCCCAGGACATGATGGCCCTGCAAACCGATAATCTCGACATTGGCGCAGCCATGGTACGTTCAGTGATCGTGGCCAACATGCGGGAAGGGGAGCTGAATGCGGCTGAAAAAAAATACTTTGACCTGTATAAAAACTGGGATTCAAAAAATGAAGCCGCTGCTTCCGGCCCGGTGATCTTTGAACAGTTCTGGAACTTTTTTGAAAAGCAGGTGTTTGATGATGAGTTTGCCGGTGCACCCAAAGGAGCCATGCGGCCCTTTTTCAGTACGCTGCAGGAAGCCATTCTGAAAGACTCTGCCTATAAATTTCTCGACAACATCAGCACCCCGCAAACAGAAACCATGGCCGATGATGTAACAGCGGCATTTAAAAAGGCGGCTGTGGAATTACAAAAGATAGAAGCCGGGGGAAAACTGGAATGGGCAAAGTACAAGGCCACCCGCATCAATCACCTGGGTAAACTGGTGCCCTTCAGCCGCATGAACCTTCCCATTGGCGGGGGTGTACGCAGCATCAATGCCACCAAGGTGGATCACGGTCCCAGCTGGCGGATGGTGGTAAGCCTTACAGCTAAAACAGAAGCCTATGGTGTGTACCCGGGCGGACAAAGCGGCAATCCCGGCAGTAAATACTACGACAGCTTTGTGGATCAATGGGCCGCCGGAAAATACTATTCACTGTGGATGATGACGAAGGCAGAAGCAGCTGATAAAAGAGTGAAAGCAAAAATGACATTCAATAATTGATGTGCTGATTAACTGATGTGCCGATTTGGTGATTAAGCAACCAACTAATCGCCAAATCACCAAATCTTCAAATCACCAAATTTTCAAATTGCAACATGAAATTCATCGTTTCCTTATTACTAACCGCCTTACTAAGTTTTGCCGCCTGCCTCTACCTTCCGTGGTGGAGCATTGCCCTGGCTGCCTTTGCGGTGGCCGCATTGATTCCGCAGAAACCAGGCCGTTCGTTCTTTGCGGGTTTTCTCGCCCTGTTCCTGTTATGGGGTTTGCTTAGTCTTTGGATGAGCAATGCCAATGAACATATCCTGGCGCATAAAATTTCGCTGCTGATGCTGAACATGGACAATCCCTGGTTGCTGGTGCTGGCAACGGCGCTGATCGGCGCACTCGTGGCAGGCTTTGCTGCACTGAGCGGCAGTTTCCTGCGCAGGAGTAACCGATAATTTTTTTAGTGTTTCAGTAACAAAATGCCGTTTATTTTTGTTC
>DMRT01000261.1 GCA_003455235.1 Chitinophagaceae bacterium | reverse complement strand
CCTTTATTGCCGCCTGCATTTCATTTACTCACGTGGCGCAAACACTGGTGGGTTCCGAATACAAGTTTAGCGACTGGCGGAAGAACTTCGCCGATTCGGTTTTTGCCCATGGCGATTCGGTGATGGCGCAGCAATCAATCCTCTTCGGGCGCAGCGTAGCCGACAGCATCATTGCCTGGTCCAAGCGGGATAATTATCTCAAGTCAAGGGGAAGGACCCGGTACGTGATCTCCAGCGCCGAAGGTGCCTGGCAACCCACCCCGTTGGATTATGCACAGGCCCTGGAACCTTACTGGAACACAATCCGGCCCATGACGCTGAAAAACGCCGCCCAGTTTGCCCCCAAAGAAAAACTCGTTTACAGCAAATCGAAAGACTCTAAGTTTTATAAAACCGTAATGGAGGTGTATAAAATCGGTAAGAACCTGGATACCACGCAGAAAGAAATTGCACTGTACTGGGACGATAATCCGAATGTATCCGTCAACATCGGTCACCTGAATTATTTCATTCACAAAGTTTCGCCGGGAGGGCACTGGATACTCATTGGCCAGCAGGCGTGCAAACAGAAAAACATTCCCGTAACAAAAGCCGCACAGGTATACGCACTTACGTCCATTGCCATCTTTGATGCTTTCATCAGCTGCTGGGATGAAAAGTACCGCGGCAACCTCATCCGCCCCATCACCATCATCAACCGCTGGATCGACAAGAACTGGGTGCCCTACATTCAAACCCCGCCATTCCCCGAATTTACCAGCGGCCACTCGGTAATATCGAATGCTGCGGCTGTTGTACTCACCGGCTTACTGGGAGAAAATTATGAATTCACAGACGAAATAGAAATGCAGTTCGGCAATAAATCACGTCATTTTAAAACATTTATTGATGCCGCATACGAATCCACCTACAGCCGGGTGTACGGAGGTATTCATTATCCCGAAACAGCACGCATCAGCATCGGGCAGGGAAAAGAAGTGGGCAACCATGTGCTGAAAACATTATTCCCGCAGGCTTTAACCAAATAAACAGACTATGTCTCCATCGTTCAGGCGCCCGGTTCTTTTGTGGCTGCTCGTTTTTGTTGCGTCCTTTGTAAGCGCACAGAGCAAAAAACTGTTCACCCTGCTGCCCGAAACAAGCACCGGCATCAGCTTCCGGAACGACATTGTAGAAACATCCAACATGTTCCTCTACATGTACGAGAACCTGTACACCGGAGGCGGTGTTGCCATCGGCGACATCAACCTCGACGGGCTGCCTGATATTTATTTTTCGTCCACCCTCGGCAGCAATAAACTCTACCTCAACCAGGGAAATTTCCGGTTTAAAGACATCACCGAACAGGCAGGTGTGAATGGCGGCACCGGCATCAAAACCGGTGTAAGCATGGTAGACATCAACAACGACGGGCTGATCGACATCTTTGTAAACAAATCGGGCTTCAAAGATCCTTCGCTCAGGAAAAAAATCTTTTATATTAACAACGGCAACGGAACCTTTACCGACCGGGCGGCAGAAATGGGGCTGGATGATGCCAGCTTCACCATCCAGTCGTATTTTTTTGATTACGACAACGACGGCGATAAAGACGTTTATTTTGTTGATCATCCCAACGACTTCAACAAGTCCATGACCATTCCCACCACCATTGTAAACGGCAAGATGGTGTACGTGGAAGATACCAACACGGTGTACGTGAGCGACCGGCTTTTTGAAAACCGCAATGGAAAATTTGTAGACGTTACCAAAAAAGCCGGGCTCATCAATCATGCATTCGGTTTAAGTGCTTCGGTGGCCGACATCAACGGCGATGGCTGGCCCGATATTTACGTAGCCAATGATTTCAATAAACCCGACTTCCTGTACATCAACAACCGCAACGGAACCTTTACCAACCGGCTTACCGATTACATCAAGCACACCAGCTTCTCTGCCATGGGTTCCGACATCAGCGACATCAACAACGATGGGTTTGAAGATATTTACGTGGTGGATATGGCCGTGGAAGATCCCGTTCGCCAGAAACAACTGTTTGCCGTAAACCAGAACTACGATAAATTTCACCTGATGGTGAAGTACGGATTGTTTTACCAGTACCCCCGCAACAGCCTGCAGCTGAATAATGCCGACGGCACCTTCAGTGAAATAGCCAACTATGCGGGCGTGGCCGAAACCGAATGGAGCTGGGCGCCCTTGATCACCGACTTTGACAACGACGGGTGGAAAGACATTTTTGTCACCAATGGCATCAAACGGGACATGACCGATTGGGATTATAAAGTTTTCATTCTCGACTCCGTTATGCGGCAGATGAATACCGGCAAATCGGTTGACCTGAATGTGTGGCTGAAGAGCATACCGGTGGTTCCCACAAAAAATTATTTTTACCGCAACAACGGCACGCTGAAGTTTGATAACTATACCGACCTGTGGAGCGATACACCTCCCTCCTTTTCCAATGGCGCTGCCTATGCCGACCTCGACAATGATGGCGACCTGGACCTGGTGGTGAACAACATTGATGGACTGCCCTTTGTATTCAGGAACAATGCCCGGGAAAACACACCGGCTTCATCGCATTACCTGCGGTTTCGGTTCCTGAAAGCGCCGGGCACTTTTAATGAAGTATATAATGCCACGGTAAAACTCACCGGGCAAAACGGGCAGATACAGCTGCAGCATTACCATCCACAGCGGGGCTTCATCTCCAGCATGGAGCACGTGCTTCATTTTGGTACGGGCACCGAAACAACCATACCCAAAGTGGAGATCCTGTTTCCCGGCAACAAAGGCGTGGTGCTTACCAATGTGGCTGCCGACCAGGAGCTGACTGTTTTTGAATCGGAAGCCACCCCGGTGAACCCTCCTGCAAGAATAAAAAGCAGCGTTACTTTCAAAGACATCAGTAATGAGCCAAGGTTCCGGTACACGCAGAATGAAAATGATTTTATTGATTTCAAACGGGAGCCGCTGATTCCGTATAAGTGCAGCCGCAAGGGCCCTTACTTTACAAAGGCCGATGTAAACGGCGATGGACTGGAAGACATTTTCATCGGTGGCGCTGCCGGCTTTGAAGCAAAGCTGATGCTGCAGAACGCAGCGGGTATGTTCACCGAAAAAAAGCAGGCGGCTTTTGCAGCCGATAAAAATTATGAAGACATGAATGCGCTGTTCTTTGATGCAGACGGCGATGGCGATATGGACCTGTATGTTGTAAGCGGTGGCGCCGAATTCCCTGCGGGCAGTACCCTGTACCAGGACAGGCTGTACATCAACGATGGAAAAGGAAACTTTACCCGTACTGCCAAAGCCCTGCCAACAGAAGGATTCAACGGATCCTGTGTACTCCCGCTGGATTTTGACGGCGATGGCGACCTGGACCTTTTTGTAGGTGGTCATGTGATGCCGGGTGTTTTTCCCAAGCCCGACCGCTGCATGCTGCTGCAGAATAACAAAGGGGCTTTTACCGATGTAACCGCTACTTATGCGAAAGAATTACTGAAACCAGGCATTGTGAACCAGGCCATATGGGCTGACGTGAACGGCGACGGCAAAAAAGAATTATCCATCAGCGGCGAATGGATGCCGCTGGAAATATTCAGTTACCAAGACGGACAGTTTGTGAAATCACAAAACAGCATCCGCATCACCACCGTTTCTAAAATGGATTCAGTCATCAGCATGGACGCCTTTACCGGCTGGTGGTACAATATGAAAGCGGAAGATATTGATGGCGATGGCGACCTGGATTTTGTAATGGGCAACCGGGGACTGAATTGTTCCATCAAAGGAAACATCAACAACCCCTGTACCATTTATGCCAAGGATTTTGATGGCAACGGAAGTTATGACGCAGTGCTGGGCTACTACATCTGGGGCAAATGCTACCCGCTGTACAGCCGCGACCAGCTGATGGACCAGATGCCCGGCATGCGCAAAAAATTTATCCGTTACCGGAATTATTCCGGCAAAACAATGGATGATATTTTCACCGAGCAGGAAAAGAAAGACATGGATGTATACAAAACCAATTTCTTTGAATCGGGTATACTTGTCAACGAAGGCAACAGCAGCTTCCGTTTTATTCCCTTCCCTGAAAAAGCACAGCTGTCTACTGTAAACGATATGATCGTGGATGATATGGACAACGATGGCATCAAAGACATTTTGGTATGCGGCAACACCAATGATCCGGCGGTGATGGTAGGCAACATCGACGTGGCAGGCGCCCTGCTGCTGAAGGGAACGGGCAAAGGAAATTTTACGGCAGTTTCAGCGGCCGGAAATGGCCTCACCGTACGGGGAGAAGTGAGGAAGATCATTTACCTGAAAAGCGCCAAAGGATCGCCGCTGATCTTCTTAAAGAACGACGAAGCAGCACAAGTGTTTATAAAAGAATAATCTTATTCGGTAACAAAGCGGTACCCAATCCCCTTGATGGTAATGATCTCCAGCCGGGTATCGCTTTTTAAATAGCCGCGGAGCTTGGTGATGTATACGTCGAGGTTGCGGGAGTTGAAGAAATTATCATTGCCCCATAACAGGTTCAGGATATCGCGGCGGTCAACAATTTTATCCCGGTTCTCGTACAGCACTTTCAGCAACTCACTTTCCCGGAAAGAAAGCTTTCGTTCATCGCCGTTGTTTTTCAGTACCTGGTGATTCATGTGAAATGTGTACTTGCCGATCTTTACAATGTCCTTTTTGTCATCGGTGTTTTTCTCCCCGTTTTTGTAACGAAGTGCGTTTTCAATCCGCACAATCAGTTCTTCCATGCTGAACGGTTTGCGGATATAATCATTACCCCCGGTTTTAAATCCCTTCACCAGGTCTTCGGTTTGTGTTTTGGCAGTGAGAAAAATGATGGGCACTTCGGCATTCATGCTTCGGATCTCTTCGGCAATGGCAAAACCATCTTTATTGGGCAGCATTACATCCAGCACGCAGATGTCGGGATTGTGCTGCTGAAACAACGGGAAGGCTTTGCCCCCATCCGCTTCCATGATCACCTGGTACGAGCGGCTTTCCAGGCTTTCTTTTACAATTTTTCCCAGGAAGAGCTCGTCTTCCATGTATAAGATTTTAACTCCGGCCATTTTCTTTGGGTAGTTTAATGACGAATGTGGTTCCTTTTTCTTGGCCGCTGTCTACTGTGATACTTCCCTTGTGTTCGGCAATGATATGCGCCACGTAGCTCAGTCCGAGCCCGTATCCCTTTACATTGTGCTTATCCCCGTGCGGCACCCGGAAGAATTTATCGAAGATCTTTTCTTTGTAGGCCGCCGGTATGCCGATGCCATTGTCTTTTACTTTCAACAGCATTTCATTTTCACCGGCTTCCACGGAAATTTCTATCTGCGGGTTTGCCGTGCTGTATTTAAGTGCATTATCCAGCAGGTTATACACCACGCTGCTGATGTGCATACGGTCTGCCATCAATGAAAAATCATCCCCCGTAAAATCAAGTTTAACAGCGGCGCCTGTTTTTTCAAACTGCAGCTGCATGGAAGCCGTTACTTCTTTTACCAGCTCTTTCAGGTCGAACCATTCAAATTTCATTTCCAGCTGTTGTTTTTCGAACATGGAAAGACGGAGTACTTTATCCACCAGCAGGGAGAGGCGGTTCAGCTCCAGTCCGGCAATGCCCAGGTATTCCTGCGTGCGTTCGGGATTTTGCAGGGCGTTGAAGTTTTTCATGGCTTCGATGGCTACGCTTACCGTGGCAATGGGTGTTTTCAGTTCATGGGTGATGTTGCCGATGAATTCATTTTTTATATCGGTTAATCTTTTTTGTGCCAGCAGGTTGCGGTAAATAAACACAAAAGAAAGAACGGTGAGGGCGATCAGCAGGACAGATAACAGCAGCTGCATGCTCATCTTCTTAAATACATAAAACCCGGGATCAGAAAATTCGGCCCGGTAAAATACGGGTTTCATCAAGCCTACCGGAACCCGCTTGGTGGAAAAAGCACCCATGGGCTCCTCCAGCTTGATGGTAAACCGGTTTTTTCCTCCCGAATCGGTGGCAATGAGGGTGGGGTTTGTTTTAATGATAGTGAAGTTTACCGAAACGCCCTCTTTTAAAAGGAGGGCCCGGTACATTGAATCCACTGTTTTTACCGGGATGGAATCAGACAGGTTCCTGTTTTTTATCAGCGCTTCCGCCAGCTGGGGAGAAGGTATGTCGCCCTTTTTGGTGGACACATAAACGACGGTATCTTTTTCTTTTTTTCCGGCAACCCTTTCTTCCGGAGAAACCATTTTTTCGGAATGGGTATCCATAGAAATCACCAGCCGCTGTTTCAGGCTGTCGCCTCCTTTTATTTTTTCCACGCTGCTGATGAAGTCGGCCATGAAAAGGTTGTCTTCCAGTCCACCCCGCAGCGCCAGGGTATCGCCCGAAAAACGCTGCGCCTGCAGGCGGTACATGGCATCCCGGAAAATGATATCGGTGGATTTTTTAAACCCGGTGATCTCTTCCCTATACAGCTTCCGCATCCAGTATACCTGGAAGCCGATGATGAGCAGGATGGTGGCAGCCATCAGGATCCGTGCGGTGCGTAACTTATTCATGACCCGACAAAGCTACTTCTAAAACCGGCAGGTTCTCCGGTTCATTAACCTTAATTAACCTTAATGAAAGGCTGGTTAACCTGCTTTCGGAAAGCTTCCGGGTAGTTTTGTGCTGTTAATTGATTTACTAAAAAACAAAATACACTTGTCATGAAAAAACTAATAACTGTATCCGCGGCTTTCCTGTTCCTGCAAACGGCAACAGCCCAGGTAAAAGAAGGAAAGATCACGTACGAGCAAACGGTGGATATGTATCGCCGCATTCCCGAGGAAAACCAGCAGCTGCGGTCGATGGTACCCCAGTTCCGTACGGCAAAGTTTGAATTGTATTTTGCCGATAACCAAAGCCTGTACAAATCCGTGGAAGAAGAACCGGATATGACCGAACAGAACAATGGCGGTGGCCTGGTGATACGCATGGGCGGAAGCGGGGAGAATGTATATTACCGCAACTTCGGTACACAAAAAGCTGTGGAGATACGGGAACTGATGGACGAGCTGTACCTGGTGGAAGATTCCATCCGCAGCATGGCCTGGAAACTGGAGGAGGGCGAAACAAAAAGCATCCTGGGCTATGCCTGTAAAAAAGCAAGCGGCAGAACATCGCGGGGCACTGATGTGGTGGCCTGGTACACCGAAGAGATCCCGGTTGCTTCGGGACCCGAGCAGTTCAACGGATTACCCGGGATGATCCTGGGCATTGATGCCAATAAAGGTGAAATTGTTTTTACCGCCAAAACGATCGACAAGAAAGTGGACAGGAAGAATATTAAAGCGCCTGTTAAAGGAAAGAAGATCTCTCACAGTGATTTTATTGCCAAACAAAAAGAATTAATGGGCAATGGCCCGGTACGGATTGTAACAAATTAACAGGAATAAAGTAAGCCAGAAAACAAACAGCCCGGTGCCATGCACCGGGCTTTCTATTTCAGTAACAGTTTGCTGAATTTTTTGACCTCGGCTGTTTCTGCCGCCGAGATGTTCTCATTATTGTCATACTTGGATTTAAGGAACAGGATCCGCTTATGCCCGGGATATTTTGCAAGCATATCAGAAAGTGTTTTACCCAGCGCTTCGTCTTTCAGCGGCAAATCTGCCCTGATGCTGGCTGCCGCCCGTTCGCGGGTGGGCTTTTTTTTAATGATGGCTTCCAGGGTAGCGATCTTATTGGATGAGATGTTTCCGGCTTTTATTGCCTTGCTGTGTAATCCTTCCAGTTGTTTTTTGCTTAACCCACCCCGGTTGCAGTACTGCTGGTACAGGCTGTGTATAAATTCAGACTTCGGGTGTGTTTCCACCATTTCCTTCAAAATGTTGAGCAGTATGTCCATCAGGCTGTAAAATAACCAAACTTATTTTTATTTCCTGTTCAGTCAAAAACAAGAGCCACAATTAAGTGGCTCCTGCTGTGCTTGTTCTTGTGTTCCGTAATATCTTAATGCCTTCCGCGGCCGCGGCCTTTTCCGTTGTTTTTATATTGCCCGTAATGGTTGCCATTATCGTGGTGGTTTACAATGATCACCTGCTGGTTGTACCGTCCACGGTATTTACCATAGCGTACCCGGTGATCGTTGAAGTGCCGGTATGCATCCCGTTCCCGCAGCACTATTTTGTATCCTGTATAAAGGTTATAATGCGAATACATGGGAGGAAGCGAACTGGCAAATATCCAGCGGTTGCCCGACAGGTAAACAAACTGGTGACGGGGAATGCTGTAATAGGCTTCAATATCGGGCATGTAATAATATTCGGCATAATCATAACCGGCCGGGCCCCATTCGGGCTGTTCGCCGATATTAATGCTAACACCCACCCGCACCTGGGCTTTTGATGTGTTTGTAAATACAACGGCGGTTGAAACAAATAACAGGCTTAACAGAATCTTTTTCATAAAACTTATTTTTGGTCCGGACTGTCTTTTTCAAATAAGATGCCAGCAGGTTTGATATGCCTGTTTTTTTGTTAACAAAATTGAAAACTGTACAGGTTCTAATAAGATATTAATGTGCGGTTCCGGTAAACCCGGGTTAATCACCAGGAACTCCTGATGTTTTCAGAAATAATTGCCGGGCCTTTGCGGCTCTTTTTTTCGCAAGCAGTTACCAGTCAGAATCTTTGAAAATATTGGGATGTACATTCCCGGTAAGATGTATTTCATCGCCCACTGATATCCATTTGTCAACCTGCGTGGGAGGGATATAACAATTTACAGTGAGATAATAATGATGTCCATACGCTTCCAGCATGGACCAGGAAGGCAGGTCTGTTGCCCGGTGTTTTGCAAATGTTTTCGGGAAGGCGTGAATCACTTGCCCGGTTCGGGGATGGCGGGTGGGTACCACACACCGTGCACGCGGACTAACTCCATACAGGCGAACATCTCCTGCCATGAATTCAACCATTACATCCTGCTCTGCAAAAAGCCGGTCTTCCCAAAAGGCAGGCACCCCGCTGATTTCGATGGTAGCCCGGAAGCGTTGCCTTGTTTCTTCCAGGTTCATATTATTAAACCAGCCTGAAACGGTTTGTAAGCTGGCGTCAGAAAGAATGGTAAGGCCTGCTTTATCGGGGATATCCATGAACCGTCCTTCCGAATTTTTTATTAGAGACACCGGTGTGTGAAAGATGCCGGATAAATAATCATTGATGCGGTTTGCTTCATCCTGCAAATGAAATGAATTCCATGCCTGTTCCGGTTCATGGCGGAAAGAGATGCGCTCTTGCTGCAGATCAACCTCCGAACGCAGGGTATGTACAAGGGCATTGGATTTACCATTTACAAAATCTCCTTCGGCATCCACAATTGCATATTCCCGGTCGTGCCTGAGACAGCCGCCCTTTACCACCTGTGCTGTTTGCAATGAAATGCCGTCGAGCGATTTCACCGGGTAAATGGTAATGTTGTGTATAACGGGTTTTATAGCATCCTGGGTTGTCATGCTGCAAAACTAAAAAACCCGTCCCGTATTGGCAGGACAGGTTTTCCAGGCTTGCAGCGGCAAGGGCTAGAATGTTCTGATCACAGCCCTTGGGCCTCCACTGCCCGCTTTTTGCAAACTGTAAGTAAACCCAAGTGTAAAATAGCGCTGCAGTGTTTTGTACTGTACGTCTTCCACGTAGGTGGAATTCCCGTTCCGGTCCACCCCGATGTTCTGGTTCAGCAGGTCAAATGCGCTGAGTTTAACCTCCCCTTTCTTACTCTTCAGTACCTGTTTGCTGATGGATGAATTCCACAAGGCAATACGGGTGTTGTACCCGTTGCTGCGGCCGGTATAGGCACTGTAGCTGAACTCGGTACCCACCGTAATACCGGCAGGCAGGTTAAGGGTGGCATCCATTTCGTATACCTGGCGCCAGTAATTATTATTAAGCGATGGCTGTAAAGAATACCGGGCATTGTTGTAGCTCACCCGTGCGCCAATGTTCAGCTCCAGCAGTTCTTTGTAACTGTAGCCTGCATTGATACGCGGCATTACGGAAAGCGTTCTGGTTTTGTTTTTGGCATTATTAATAAAGTTCACCGACTGGTTGTAGCCGGCATTCAGCCCAACATCCACCCGGGTATTGAGTTTCTTGATCCGGAAGCCGCGGTCAACATTTGCATTGAGGCTGTACACCCCGTTTGCGTTCACGGGCATGCTGGTACGGGCGCCGGATGCAGTGATCTGGTCGCTGTACACAATGGCATTGGCTAATGCCGTATAATTCAGGAATACGAACAGGTTTTTTTGCTGTGCAGGTATTGCATTAAAGAACTGCAGGCTTGCCGTATGGGTGTAGGATTGTTTCAGCTCCGGGTTTCCTGCAATAACATTGAGCGGATCGCTGATATCCTGCACCGGCTGCAGCTGTTTGGCTGTTGGTTGCGACGTGGAGGTGGAATAATCCAGCCGTAATGTTTTGGTACGGGAGAAATTATAATTGAAGTTGGCGATGGGGAGCAGGTTGGTAAAGTGCTGCTTCACCCGGAAGGCGCTGTCTTTGAGGTGACTGTTGAGTTCCGCATACTGCAGGTTTGCCCCAACGCTGTAGCCGTATTTCTTTTGCTGCGCACGTACACTCACCCCGCCTCCCATATAGTTATAGGTGTTCTCAAAGGCATTGCTCAGCGTTTTGTTCAGCCTGTCGTGCTTATCGCTGACTTTATTATAGTCGTATGTCTTCCGGTTAAGAATGCCCATGCTGGTATTGTAAAAGCCCCTGAACTCAAGCAGGGAACGCTTGCTCAACGGTTCGGTATAGCTGGCATTCACTCCGTAGCTCTGCGTAAGGCTGTTGAGTGTTGTTTGCTGGTCCAGTGTATCACGCCGGTCGATATTACCATTGTTATAAAAATTATTAATGGCATTCTGCGCTCCGCGTCCGCGGCTGTCGTTGTACTGCATATTGCCGGTAAGCGACAGGGTTCTTCCTTTCTTGCCAAACTTATGCCGGTACAGCAGCTCCTGGCTGGTTACATATCCTTCGGTGGAGTTGCGGGTGTTGGAAAACCCGTTGTTCAGCATTTTATCACCCGGCACCAGCGACTGATAGTCGTTCTTTTTTTCATTGTTTCCGTTCTGGTACCCAAACACGGAACTCAGTTTGATGGAATTGAAGGAGTCGATCTTATGATCTACGCTGAAGTTAAATCGGTTGCTGCTGGTTTTATTCCGGGTACTGCTGTTCTGCAGGTAGGTGAATTCATTCCCGGGGAGTATATTCTGCCGGGTGGTGTTGCGGGTGTTATCCAGGGTAAGATTATTATAAAAATAGCTGGCGTTCACGTCGGTTTTCTTCTTCCACACATCGTTATAGTTCAATCCTCCGGCAATGGTTTGCGTAATGCCCTGGCTGTTGTTAATGCCGGCAACAGGCAGGCCGAACTCATCATCGTTTTCGTTGTTGATCACAATGCGGGCGCCGCCACCGCTCATCATCTTCCTCGACTGGCCGCTGAAGTTGAGCATGTCCATAATGGAAAAACCCTGGCGGTTGGTGTTGTTGGCCATGCCGATGGCTGAGAGCTGCTGATCGCCGTTGAATTTATTGATGTTGAACTGCCCGTCGTAACGGTCCTTGGTTCCTGCAGCCAGGCTGGCTTTGCCGAAGGCGGCGTTCTTTTTATCCTTTTTTAATTTCAGGTTGATGGTGGGGGTTTTATTCCCGTCGTCGATGCCGGTGAACTCCGATTGATCGGATGGCTTTTCAAATACCTGCACTTTATCGATGGCATCAGCAGACAGATTTCTTGTTGCCATCTTGGGGTCGCCGTTGAAAAAATCGCGGCCGTTCACCAGTACCCGGCTGATGCGTTTTCCATTCACTTTGATGCTGCCGTCTTTCTCCACTTCCACGCCCGGCATTTTTTTCAGCATGTCTTCCACCACAGCGTTGGGCTTTGTTTTAAACGATTCGGCATTGAACTCGAGTGTATCACCATTCACTACCACGGGCGGACGCTGGGCTTTTACCGTTACCTCTTCCATAATGGATTTATCTTTCATCAGTACTGAACCAAGGTCAAGATCGCCGGCTATTTCAACATTCACCCATTGCGGATGAAAGTTTACCTGTGAAGCAGAAAGACGGTATTTACCGGGGTTCAGGTTATGGAAACTGAAACGGCCAACCGAGTCGGTTCGGGTAAATCCTACCAGGGAGGAGTCGGAGCTTTTCACCAGTGAAACGGTGGCTTCGCTTACCCGCTGCTTTTGCAGGCTGTCGGCCAGCCGGCCTTTCAGGGTAAGTCCGCTCTTCTGGGCCGACGCGATGGTGATGGATAAGAACAAAAGTCCGAGTACAAAAATGAGATATTTCATGGCTATAATTTTATGGAGTACAAAAATATCAGCCATGGCCTGCAAAGGCAGTTAATCAATATTGGTATAAGGTTAATTAAGGTTAATGAGGGCTGTTAATGAAAACACAAGATAGAAAGTGATGGTTTTATTGCTTTAAACGCCTCCTGCCGTAACCGGTCTATCTGTAACGCATTAAAAAATACGTTATGAAAAAGTTTTTACAGCTCCGGATTTCCACCACCGAAACCATTTTATTCATTGCCCTGGTTTGCTGGATTGTGGCTTCCTGTTTTGTGCCCCTGCCCGAAGTGAACTCCCTCGGAAGTTAGGCAGC
>DMRT01000265.1 GCA_003455235.1 Chitinophagaceae bacterium | reverse complement strand
CTTTGTTCGCTGCATCGGCATCTTCTCTTGCCTGTTCTGCTTTCTGGTAAGCCACTTTCAACGCCTCTTCGTTCAGCACCCGTTCTTTATGCAGTTGTGTTTCCCGTTCCAGCCGTTCCATTTCACGGGTTTGTGTGATCTGTATCTTGCTGTATTTCTTCAGCAGGTAAGCCCACAGCCCGCAGGTAAAGAAAATAATACCCGCCAGCACCACGTGAATGATGAACGTACGCAGTTCCACGCTGCCCAGTTCGGTAAAATAAACGCCCGGCACGCCGGCATTCTGCAGGTAACTGAGCCCGGCGTGATGGATCAGCACAAACAGCACCAGGGGTATCTGCAGTTTCCAGTTTTGGTAGGTAATAAGAATGGCGCTGGCAATGAATGCCGCAAAGTGCATTTCAAAAAGCCCGTGCATCTGGTAAATGCCCTGCGCCATAAACACACCCAGTACGGTACTCAGTACATACTGGTACAGGTTCGAATCGGGGAAGGCCGCCTTGGTATAATAATAAGCAAAAAGGGAGAAGCCTCCCACGCCGATGGCGATGAGCCAGGTATCGTACACGGGAGCCAGTATCAAACCGGAAATAAAAAAACAGATGAGGAAATAATTCATCAGCTTATCCGACCGCTCTTTTATCTGCTGTGCAAAAGAGATGGTTCCGGGCAGCCTTTCTGAAGCGGGTGTTTTCATGATCGCCTGTTGGTTTTATTGTATTTATTTTTTACAGCCCGGTAATGAACAACCATAGGCGGTAAGTGCATATTTATTAAACACGGGAATGGCCCGGCTGGCCAGCAACGAGTCAATGGCAGCCTGGGCATAATTGGTTTTCTTGTCGGTGCAGTAGCGGCTGCGGTTGTAATTACCGCGGTAATACAGGCGGCTGTCTTCCCCCAGCAGCACAGCCTGGGGTGTGGAATATACTCCACAGATCCGGGCGAGTGAACTGTCGAACAGCACCGGCACATCCAGTCCGTATTTGTTGCGGATCCAGGATGCGGTATAATCTTTATCCGCTGAAAGCACCACCACGGCAAAATCAATCTTATCACCATACAGCATGGTAAGCTCCCTGAAATACGGCATGTTAAAGCGGGAACATGGACAAGCCGGATTAAAAAAATGAAGCAGCACCGGTTTATTTTTCTGAATACCCAGCCCGGCCGGAAGAACAATGCGTTGGCCTGTTGCCACCGGCTGATACTGTGCCGGCACCGGTGTAGGCAGGCTGTACCGCCACTCACTGTACCAGAATAACCCGGCAATGGCGGCAAAGGTGAGCAACAGGATGAGGAAGGGTAATTTTTTTCTCATGGATGGTGTCAATACCTGCATCGGATCTTTTCGATCAGGCACATGCCGGTTTTTGATAACGCATAAAACGGGTTCAATTAAGAAACTGCTGTGCCGTTTTTTTATTATGCGAACAAACCATCAAAATACTGTAGAATGATTTCTATTAATGGTTTCTTTGCCCGGATTTACTGCTGTTGCGTACAATAGCGCCGGCTATTTTCAGTTGTACTACCATTAAAAGATTTACACAGCAGTTCCAATACGACGATTCAATGAAAAACGTCTTACCCGAAAAGATCGATATTTTTCTTGTGGTGAATTCGCAGGCCATTGAAGAGCACTTCAATAAAAACGACCCCTCTCCTTTTTACAAACGGCAACTCAGTCACGAATTTGAAGAATACATCAACCGCATCAAGGCACCGGCCCGCCGGCATACCAGCATTGAATACAAGGTTACCTGTAAAACGGAGAGTGATAAACAATACACCGAGCCACTGATGTATGCCATCCGCCGGCACTTTGCCAACGTGATGCTGGCCCGGCAGGGTGAATTTGAACGGTTCAAGCGGCGCAACTACATTGTTCTCTTCGTCGGACTGGCCATTATCCTCCTTTCCCACATCCTGATACCGAAACTCATCAAAGACCAGGGCGGCATCGAATCAGCCATCCTCACAGGCATCGACATCTTCAGCTGGGTAATGATGTGGCAGCCGATCGATAACCTGCTGTTTCACTGGAACAGTCACCTGAAAGAAATAAACACGATAAAAAAACTGACCGAAGCACCCGTTATTTACACGGATGAGCTGCAGCAGTAATTAATGCCGGGCTTACAGGCCCGATAAAAATGATTGTATGGGAATAATAAACCATTTACCGGCGCTACTGGTACTCTCCACCTTTAACAGCATCATCCTGTCACTGGTGCTATTGTCCATGGTGATGGTGATGGTTGGTTTTTACCGTTCCAAAACCGCCGGCTATCACAATAAGATGCGGGCCATGGCCGAACAGATAGAAGCCATGCAGCTGCACCTGGAATATGCCAGCCAGGAAGAAACAAAGGCGAGGGCCGATGCAAAACGCTCGGCCGCTGCACGGGATAAACTGCTTACCTCCCTCAGCCATGAAATACGTACGCCCATGAACGGCATCCTGGGCATGACCATCCTGCTGGAAGAAACGGAACTGAATCCCGAACAAAGAGACTATGTGGATACCATCATCAGCTCCGGTAGAATACTGCTGAATAAAGTGGATGAAGTAATGGCCAATGACACCCTCGATCAGTCCAAGATCGACCGGGCCATTCATGCCGTGCAGCAGAAGAACACCGACCTGCGCAACTGTGTGGAAGAAGTGATGGAAACATTTGCAGTAAAAGCATCGAACGGAATGGTGGAATTGCTTTACGAAATAGGAGAAGAAGTACCAATGCAGGTACTTACAGATAATAACCGCCTGAAACAGGTACTGACGAACCTGGTGGAAAGAATCATGCAGCAGGGACCAAAACAGGTATACATCGGTGTGCATGTTCTTAAACCCGGTCAAACCGGACTGCCGCCCACCCTTGGCTTTACAGCTGCCGGGGCTCCGTTGGGTAATGCCTCCGAAGTGGCAGTACTTCTGAATACAGGAATTTCACTACCGGAAGCCGAAGAAGAACAGGCCGATGAACTGCTCGGACTTTCCATCAGCAAAAAACTCGTGGAAGAAATGAACGGCGAAATCCGGTCGGTGGCGACTGAAAATAACGGGTTTGTTTTCAGCATTCCATTAAACCGGGTTCGCACACACGATCATAAAGCCGGGTACAGCCTGAAAGACTTCGAAGGAAAACAGGTACTGATGATACAGCACAACGAAACCGCTGCTGCCATCCTGAAAAACCAGCTGCAGCAATGGAAATTAAACCCCGTGATCACAAACAACTCCACAACTGCACTGCAACTGGTATCTGAACAAACCTTCGACCTCGTCATCCTGGAAATGCAGCTTCCGGGTATGAACGGATACCAGCTGGCCGGGTGCATCAAGGACCAGTTGCCCCAGCTGCCCGTGATCTTATTGAATACACTCAATGATGACCATCACCGGGAACAGGAAGAAATTGCCCGGGAAATAACGGTACTCACAAAGCCGGTGAAGCAGCATGTTTTATTTGACAATATCCTCAGCAGCCTCCGGCACAATACAACCGGCCGGCCCGACATGTCGTTCAAAAAACTCAGCAGCAGTTTCTCTGAAAAATACCCGCTGCGTATACTGGTGGCGGAAGACAATCTCGTTAACCAGAAATGGGCCATCAAGATCCTGGATAAGCTCGGTTACCAACCCGATATTGCCGATAACGGGCATCAGGTACTCGACATGGTAGACAAAACCACCTACGACCTTATCCTGATGGATGTGCAGATGCCTGGCATGGATGGACTGGAAGCCACTAAAATGATACGGGTCTGTCTTAATAAGCAGCCCATTATTATTGCCATGACTGCCAACGTAATGCACGGCGACCGGGTAGCCTGTATGCAGGCGGGGATGGACGACTACATCAGTAAACCTGTACAACTGGCCGAACTGGTGAATATGCTGGAAAAATGGGCCATGGTAATCACCGAGAAACGAATAGCCTGACCAAAAGAAGTTCAGGCTGAGCCTGTCGAAGCCATTGGTAGCCATTCATTTTATACCGCCTTCGGCAAGCCCGGACTTATAGGTTTTAGAAGGCTTACACTACGGGATTGAATTTTTATGCTATTTTTGTCCCAAGGCAAAATGGCATACAATCCACATACAAAGCTCAGCGAAGAAACAGATCTGCTTACCGCGGCGGAAGACCCCTGTTCACTCATCGTATGGAATGATGACGTAAATACGTTTGAATGGGTGATTGAAACCCTGGTAAAAGTATGCAGCCACAGTCCCGAACAGGCCGAGCAATGCGCCATCATCATCGACTCCAAAGGCAAATATGCGGTAAAGGAAGGCATCTATGATATCCTGAAGCCACAATGTGATGCCATCACCGACCGCGGCATCAATGCCACCATTGAAGTGATTGCCCACTGATCCCCTTTTACTTACTTCGGGCCAATTTTTCATTCCTGTTATTGATCATTAATTATCGATTGTCCATTATCTTTAAGCATGTTTATCCTCGGCGACGCATTGGCATTTCCCCCGGTAACCATGGCTAATGAAGACGGGCTGCTGGCTATTGGCGGCGATCTCTGCATTGAACGCCTGCTGCTGGCTTACAGCAAAGGCATTTTCCCCTGGTATAATGAAGAAGATCCGATCTGCTGGTGGAGTCCCGATCCCCGGTTTGTTTTATTCCCATCCGAATTAAAAATCAGCAGGAGCATGCAGGGCGTGCTGCGCAGCGACAAATTCCACTTTTCGGTGAATGAAGCATTTGAACAGGTGATTAACCACTGCAAAACCATCCCCCGCAAAGGACAGGAGGGTACCTGGATAACAGCTGATGTGAAAAAAGCCTATACCCTGCTTCATAAAAAAGGACATGCCCACAGTGCCGAAGCGTGGATGAACGGGCAACTGGTGGGTGGATTGTATGGCGTGAAGCTGGGCAATATCTTTTTTGGTGAAAGCATGTTCAGCCTCGAAGCCAATGCCAGCAAGTTTGCCTTTATCCGGTACAGCGAACTGCTGCAGCAGGAAAAGATTCAGCTGATCGATTGCCAGGTATACACCGAACACCTCGAAAGCCTTGGTGCCCGCATGATCAGCCGCGAATTATTTACCCGGATAATTGCTGAAAATGCAGCACAATAAACCCTTATTTTTGCACTCTATTCAAAACATTGCTTATGCTTTTTCAATTATCAGAAGAACAACAGATGATCAGGCAGGCCGCCCGGGATTTTGCCCAGAACGAATGCCTGCCCGGTGTGATTGAACGTGACGAACAACAGAAATTTCCCAAAGAACAGATCGAAAAACTGGCCGACCTTGGCTTTATGGGCATGATGGTGAAACAGGAATACGGCGGCAGCGGCATGGATACCGTGAGTTATGTACTGGCCATGGAAGAGATCAGTAAAGTGGACGCCAGCGTGAGTGTTTGCATGAGTGTGAACAACAGCCTCGTCTGTTACGGATTGCAGGAATATTGCAACGAAGAACAAAAGAAAAAATACCTCACACCCCTTGCGCAGGGAAAGAAGGACGGGCAGTTATACATCGGCGCATTCTTACTGAGCGAACCAGAAGCAGGAAGTGATGCCACCTCTCAACGAACAACAGCCGAAGACAAAGGCGACTATTATTTGCTGAACGGCACCAAAAACTGGATCACCAACGGCAACAGCGCCAGCGTATACCTTGTCATTGCACAAACCGATCCTGCAAAAGGAAGCCGCGGCATCAATGCATTCATTGTGGAAAAGAACTGGCCCGGCGTGGTGGTAGGTGCTAAGGAGAACAAACTCGGCATCCGGGGAAGCGACACACACAGTATTTTGTTCAACGACGTGAAAGTGCCGAAAGAGAACCGGATCGGTGAAGACGGTTTCGGATTCAAATTCGCCATGAAAACACTGGCCGGCGGCCGCATCGGCATCGCCTCACAGGCACTTGGCATCGCCAGCGGCGCTTATGAACTGGCGCTGGCCTACAGCAAACAACGGAAGGCTTTCGGCACCGAGATTATGAATCACCAGATCATCCAATTCAAACTGGCAGATATGGCAACACGGATCGAAGCATCAAGACTTCTTTGTTTGAAAGCCGCCTGGGAAAAAGACAATAAAATTGATTACACGCTAAGCAGCAGCATGGCCAAAGTATTCAGCAGTGAAACTGCGATGTGGACCGCCACCGAAGCCGTACAGATACACGGCGGCTATGGTTTTGTAAAAGAATACCACGTAGAGCGGCTGATGCGTGACGCCAAGATCACCCAGATATATGAAGGAACCAGTGAAGTGCAGCGCATAGTTATCAGCCGGAGTATTTTGAAATAAGCACCGGTAAATTTTTATCCGCCACCAGTGCTTACTGGTGGTTTTTTTATACATGGAATACCCAATCCAGGGTATGGCAGTATGTAAACTGTTTGATACATTTGAACCGGTCTCTTACGGATCTTCACCTCAACGTACATTTTGAAAAGAAAGATTATACTGAACTGGTTGTGCGTACTGCACCTGCTACCCTTCTGTTTGCAGTCGCAAAGTTTTAAGGTAATACCCCGCTGTTATGAAGGAAAATATTACCTGGCTGCAGAAGATTTCGGGAGCCGGAACTCCGGCTATTTTGCATTAGATATGGAAACGGCCAGGCAATTACCCGATACCGTTTTTGCCCGGAAATTATACAGGTTTGAGATCAATGGCAACCTGCCCCTGAAGGATTATATTACCGGCAACCCTAAAAACAGCCAGCCCTCCAAAGAACTAAAATACCGGGATGTAAAAGCATTTGATGAAATACTGGATCGTGACAAAGACCTGCTGAAAAAAAAGAAAAAAGAAGATAAAAAGAACAACATCACCGGCCAGCGCTATGATCCCTCCGAACTGGTGATTTTAAATGAAGCTACCCAACGCTATTTCCTGTTCAGCACTTACGGCATTTATTCTGTCCAGCGGGATTCGTTGCAAATGCCTGCCAGAACTGCCGTTGAATATCCCGGGTTCCGTTTCCAGGGCCTGGCATCTGCAAAATTCTTTAACCCCAATGCCTTTATACTGGAGTTTACATTAGGTACCGACAAACGATTTTATAAAGTATTTGATATGCAAACCGGTGCCTTCAACAATATACCCGGCCTGGATGAGATGAGCGATATAAAATGCATGATCTCACGAACTTCGCCTTATGTGATTTTTTACGGCAACAGTAACGATCCTAAAGATTTTCATCAGCGAACCCTTCTCTTCAATTATGAAACGCAAAAGGTGGAATCCAATATCCGTTATAGCACCCCCGATATTAAATACAAGACCACATTATACCTGCATAAAAATTTGCTGTATTGCAACTTTGAATATTTTTCAATGGGATGGCAGCACGGGCTTGAAGTAACCGACCTGAAAAACAATGCCAAACAGGTATTTTACTATAAACAAAAATTATGAAAAAGAAAAGCCTCTGTAAAACCCTGTTGCTTTTACTGCTGCTGTACCTGCAGCAGCCTGCTGCGGCACAAACCTGCATCAAAGGCGATTGCAAAAATGGTTCTGGGGTGATGCGTGCCGGCAGTGGAAATTCATTTATGTACCAAATAGGCAATTTCAATAAAAAAGGAAAATTAGAAGGCCAGGCTGTTGTAATATCATGGAATAATAGCAACATCAGCAATGAGGCTGATTTCCTGTTTGCACTTTCCCAGGGTATTCCGCTCATTGAAAAGTTATGGGACTATAAACCCACATTTATCAAAAAAGGGAATTTTGTGAATGGGCTGCTCGAAGGACAGGGAGTAATGATCATGTCTCAGCTTAATTATTTTCCTTCCATAAGCTGGATCACCGAAAAATGGCAGGGACGAGGCCCTCTCCGGTATGTAAAATACGAGGGGAATTTCAGCCAGTCGGCACCTTCTGAATCAGGAGTAGTTACCTGTTATTACCCGTCTGATACATTGATCTGTGCTTCTGACAACCTCGTTCAGCAAAGCGGCAGATCAAACTATGAGGGATTTTATAAAGCGGAAATGGTGATAGATTTCAGGCGGAGTGGTGGCCTGGGGAATGAACTGATCCGTGGTACCTTTCTTAATCGTAAACAACATGGCTGGGGCCTGGTGCACAGGAAAAGTGCCGGAAAAAAAGAAGGTAAATTCTACCGCCAGCTGTGGTGCTATGGACAACTGATACATGAAGATGATGGAGGTGCTTACCCATTTGATATCGACAACCCGCAAACCATTACCACCCCAAATGATGAAATTATAAGCGGGCCCGTAGTAAATGGAAAAGTGAATGGTTTTGGCACCATTACGTTCAAAGGCCACATCAAAGATTATCGCTTAGGATTTAACACGAACAATCAATACGAAGGATATATCAAAGATAATCTGCCGAATGGTTATGGCCTGATGGATACCATCGGCTGTGAAAAATACGGCATGTTCAGCAGCGGGTCATTTGACAGGGGAAAATGGATATCCTACTGGGGTTCCCGTTTGGTGATCGAAGAGGGTCGCAGTGATCATTTCAGGCAGGGCATTGTAAAAAGCGACACCTATGAAAATATGTTCGACTACCTGGATGGAAGAAAGCCGGTTTTCAGCATTGAAGGATACAAGATTGAAGGCATAGGCTGGCATGGACTTGTTAAAACCCTCAACGTATATAAAGAAGTGGAAACCTGGTATGATAACGGAAAAGCGATTTCATCGTCCGCTTCAATCAATAATATCATGAATGGGCAGGTATATGTAAAAGACGGGCAGGCAAGTATCATCGTATCCTACGATCCGTACACACGTACAGGTTCATTAGCCGATGGCCGCACTATCAACGAACAAAATAAGAGCGGTTATAAACCCAGCAACAGATATCATGTAACTGACTTTTATATGACTTGTGGCTGCGGTGGCGATGGGAAATCAACCATTACAGCAGAAATAGCCGGCTACACCAATACCTGGTCAAGAACGGAGCAGGTGAACAGGAGTGCTGTTGTTGGTTACTGGCAGGGAACACAACAGGTAACCTCCACGTATTACACACCTGGCTACAGCATTACTCGCAAAGTTGCATGCAGCAACCCTGATGCGGTATGGATACCCTTTGGTACAGGCACAAAGCACTCGGTGTTGACCAGGAAGTCGCTGAAAGAATAATATGCAATGTTTAGATTTTTTCCTTACCGCTTTCCGGTAACTTTGCGGCTTACAAAGAACAATGAGCATCAACAAAGAAAAATACGAGTGGATAATAAATAAGCTGGAAGGCAACGCCACATTGGTTGCTGTTTCCAAAACCAAGCCTGCCGAAGACATTAAAGCCCTCTACGATTTAGGCCAAAGAGATTTTGGAGAAAATTATGTTCAGGAACTGAAAGATAAATATGAACAACTGCCTAAAGACATCCGCTGGCATTTCATCGGCCACCTGCAAAGCAATAAGGTAAAATACATCGCTCCCTTTGTTCACCTTATTCACGGAGTGGACAGTTTTAATTTGCTGAAAGAAATAAACAAGCAGGCTTTAAAAAATAACCGCATCATCAATTGCCTGCTGCAGGTCTACATCGCCAGGGAAGAAAGCAAATTCGGGTTAGATGAGAAAGAATTACATGGATTGTTCCAATTACACGAATTAAACGAATTAAAAAACATACAGATCACCGGCCTGATGGGCATGGCTTCCTTTACAGAAGACAATGATCTCATCATAAAAGAGTTTACGTACCTCAAAACTCTTTTTGATAAATACGCCGGGCAACAAACCTCAAACCTCAAACTTCAAACCCTTTCCATGGGCATGAGTGCCGACTTTCAATTTGCACTCAATGCCGGCAGCAACATGGTTCGCATAGGAAGCATGCTCTTCGGCGCCCGCTGATCAGCGGCTGATCACATCAATATCCAGGCCGGTACCGGGTTTCATAAACCCGTCGTTGTTCACACAGTACTTCAGGTGAATGATCGTGAGTGCATGCGTGCAGCACATTTTTGAACCTTTGCAGTAAAAGAAAGCATCCATGCACTGCGTTTTTGCATCGTAAAAGCCGATGGCCGATACCAGGCAATAGCCGCACATCTTTTCCGGGAATTCAACAACCTGTATCTCGCCTTTCTTCACCGCATCTGAAATGGCGCCGGCAATGTCTTCGGCTTTCTCCAGTTTATCAAACTTATCCTTGATCCAGGCCAGTGCACCCCCTGCTTTTCCTACCAGCAGGTCAACATAATGCTCCATTAAAATTTTACCGATCTCTCCCACCAGGGCAACTTTTCCTTCGTCCAGCATACTTTGTATACAGGTAAGGCAACTGCCGCAGCCATCCAGTTCGGGGTATTTATTTGCCCGGTTGCCGGTAATTTCTGTTACCGCTTTTTTAAACGCATCCGACATGCCGTTCTTCAGTCCATCCACTTTAAGCGGATGCAGTTTAATGCCGCCCACATCCACCCCGTTATTATCAGCATATACAGGAGGTTGTTCAACACCCGTTTTTACAGTGCCATACACAGGTGGTTCCGGCAGATCCAGGTCAACCAGCACCGTAAAACTTCCGGGTTTAATGCTCTGCACGTCGAATGTTTCTTCGTAACTGCCCTTTGTCATGCTATCGGGTACCAGTTGCACCGTGTATTTATCGGATGGCTGCATCTGCACCACATCCGTACTTATGTTATTCAATATAAGCCTTGCAGTATCCGGCAGTTGTTGCAGACCGGTAATCTGTACCCGGATGAAACTGCGCTCCCCCCGGCGCAGGTTCAGGCGACCGGTTGTTACCTGCATGTCAACCGGCGATACCGGGGCATTGCACAAGGTTTTTTCGTTTTCTTTTAGTTCCGTTTGTTGTGTTCCGGCCCTGTCTGCGGGAAACTGCACAATGCACTGCCTGGGCGATTCGGCCAGCACCATTGCTTCTGCATTGCCTATGCGGCAACGGGTATTGCTGCTGTTGCCATCAAAGGAGCCCGGGATACGCATCGGTGCAGCAGTCAATGCATGTGTGGGAATGCGGCACCCTGTTTCTTGGGTGGCTGAAGAATTGTACGGCACAGGAATACTTACCTCCCCGGCATTCACTCCTTCCTTATTGATCACCGACAGAAAGCGCTGCAGCATTTTAGTATCATTCATTCTGTATTGAACCGGACTGCCGGTACCCGTTACTGAAAATTTCTGCCCG
>DMRT01000061.1 GCA_003455235.1 Chitinophagaceae bacterium | reverse complement strand
CTGCATCAGGCGCATCAGCAACTGTTCGGCAGCCACTTTGTCGCCGCCCCGGCCGCCATTATCAAACACCTCAGCTTTTTGCTCGTCCAGCGATTCATAATATTTAATCTGTTGCTCCAGGTCTTTGCGCAGGCTCCTGGTTATTTTAGCTGCCAGTATGGTATCTTCAGCTGCATAGGCTGCCTGCACCAGTAAGTGGGAGATGTAATTGTGTTGCTGGTTGCGGGAAGGCATTCCATACGGGAAATTATCTTCCAGCATCATCTTGTCCACTTTGTTCAGCATTTTGCGGGCTTCTTCTTTTTTATTCTTGATGGCCAGGTCAAGTGCTGCGGAAGCGTAGGCCATGCGGATGGTGTTGAGGTGTCGGCGGTTTTCTTCGTCAAAATAAACTCCCGGCTTATCGGCATTGCCGCTTTTGAACTTGGTCATCATTACATCATACACCCGTTTGTCGTTCACTTCGCTGTTGGGAACCGGAACGAGGCGGTAAGTAAGCCCGTCCTGGCGGATGAAGTTCTGGAAGCCCAGTCCGCCCCCGTCCTGTGAAGTAAAATAGATCGGGCGTTGCCATTTGTTGGCAGCAATGATGTTGAGGATGGCTGCATCATTTTTAAACAGCACGTTTTTGCTGATCTGGAACTGCAGCTGTGATACCACGCTGTCGTCGGCATTCACCGTTCCGTTCTGACGAACGAGGTTTACATCAACGGGGATGTACACATTCTTCGTAGGGAAGATATTGAGCATGCTTTCATCCCTTCCTTGTTCCATTTTGGCGGGGTCATCGCTGCCGGCATAATTCTTCATTACGGTATACAGGTCCATCGGTACCGAAGGATCGGTGGTAATACCTGCACGTGCCCTGTATTTATTAATATAGGAAGTATTGTTGCCGTAGAGCGATTCGGGTGAGTATACCACGTCCCTGTTTGCCCCTTCAATCTGCGCCGGTGTCCAGATCGGATCGATGGGATCGCTCTGGTTTACTTTATAACGCAGCTGGTTGATGTACCAATCGGTACCCAGCAGGCTGGAGTTGATCACCCGGATGTCGCGGCGTATGCCCTGCACTTCCTGGGCATACCACAGGGGATAGGTATCGTTATCACCAAATGAGATCACGATGGCATTGGGTGCACAGCTTTCCAGGTAATCGATGGCAAGGTCACGGGCCAGTGTTTTATTACTCCGGTCGTGGTCGTCCCATTCCTGGCTGGCCATCAGTACCGGCACAGCCAACAGGCAAAGCGCACCGGCGGCCATGGTGGCTGTCATCCCGTTTTTAATAAATTTTCCGAACAGTTCTTTTACGTATAATACACCCAGCCCGATCCAGATGGCAAAGGCATAGAAGGATCCTACAAATGCATAATCACGTTCACGTGGCTGGTTGCCTGCCTGGTTCAGGTAAACAACCACCGCCAGCCCGGTGAAGAAGAACAGCAGTCCAACAACAAATGAATCACGTTTGTCTCTCATCACCTGGTAAATAAGTCCAAGCAGACCTAAAATAAGCGGTAGTGCAAACAGTTTATTATTGGCTTTGTTGTGTTTCAGTGCATCGGGTAACATGTCCTGGTTGCCCAGCCGCATGTTATCGAAGAAGCCGATGCCGGTTTTCCAGTTACCGTCCCGCACATTGGCCATGTTTACACCCTGTATATCATTTTGTTTGCCGGCAAAGTTCCACATGAAGTAACGCATATACATCCAGCCCACCTGGTAGGCCATGGCAAACTTAATGTTTTCACCTACGGTAGGGGCCCGCTCCCAGTTACCCTGCTGATCTTTTCCAATGCCCATCCAGGCAGCATAATAATCGGCGTGGCCCTGGTCATTGCTTTGATCCCACATACGGGGAAACAGGTGCATGTCTTCCGGTGCATAGATGTATTCGATCTTCCTGCCGTTCTTTTCATATTTACCATTGCTCTTCACATAAGTTTCAGTGATCTTGTTATCGGCCGGCTGGGCGGTAAAATCCTGCCCGTACAGGATGGGCCAGTCGCCATATTGTTCACGGCTGAGGTAACCCACCAGGTTCACCGGGTTGTCTACGTTAAACATATCAACGGATGGATCTGCATTGGAGCGAACCAGGGTGGTGAAGTAAGTAGAGTAGCCCAGGAGCATGAATACAAAACTCCACAGGCCGAGTTTAAGAAAGTTCCAGTTTTGCTTGGCGGCAATGCGCAGGCCAAAAAAGATCAGCACGGCAATCAACACAAAGAAGAAAGCAAAGCCGGAGAAGAAAGGCATGTTGAGGCTGTTGACAAAGAAGATGTCGAAATTGCCGGCGCCTTTGATCGTCCACTGGATAACGGCTTTTTGCACCAGACCTGTGATTAGGCAGCCGATTACGAAGGCCCAGAAGGTTCTCCAGGGAGTTATTTTTTCATAACGCTTATAATAGTATATCAGCACAATGGCCGGGATGGTGAGCAGGTTGAGCAGGTGAACACCGATGGATAATCCCATCAGGTAAAAGATGAGGATGATCCAGCGGTCGGCCTTGGTAAAATGTCCTTTGATGCCTTCTTTCTGTTCTTCATCCACGTTTTGTTCCCATTTCAGGATGGCCCAGAATACGATGGCAGTAAAGAAAGAGGAGAGGGCGTATACTTCGCCTTCCACGGCGCTGTACCAGAATGAATCAGAGAAGGTATACGCCAGGGCACCTACCACGCCGGCTGCCATGATGCCGATTGTTTTTTCGTTGGTTAGCTCAGCGCCGTCTTTGGTAACCAGTTTACGGGCAAAGTGGGTGATGCTCCAGAAGAGGAACAGGATGGTGAACCCGCTGGCCAGTGCGCTCATCAGGTTGATGCCGGTGGCGGCATTATCGGGCCCGAACGGCGCCATGAACAGGCGGCCTATCAATACAAACAACGGGGCTCCGGGCGGGTGGGGGATCTGTAATTTATAGGCACTGGAAGCAAACTCCCCGCAGTCCCAAAGGCTGCCGGTGGCTTCCATGGTCATAATGTATACAGCGCATGCAATGATGCAGATGACCCATCCGGTAATGTTGTTGATACGTTTAAAGCTCATAATGAATGTTGGTTATAGGTTGGCAAATATAATCCAGTTTGGGGTTTGATGTTTGAGGTTTCGGGTTTTTTAGGCTTTTTTTCTATGGGTGGGAAGCAGCTGCCACCAGTCGTTTTTACTGGTCTATATTTGTGTGGATGAAAAAGGCGTTGCTTCAACTTCATATTGCTGTTTTCCTGGCCGGCTTTACTGCTATTCTCGGCAAACTGATTACATTGAACGAAGGACTGCTGGTATGGTTCCGGCTGCTTATTACCGTGGTTACACTGGGTGCGATGATGTACTTCCGCAAACAACTTAAGGCCATACCATTTGGCGATGTGATGAAGATATTCGGGGTGGGCGTGATTGTTGCCCTGCACTGGGTGACTTTTTACGGGAGTGTTAAGTATGGAAATGTATCGGTGGCGTTGGTGTGTTTCAGCGCCACGGGTTTCTTCACCGCTTTTTTTGAACCGGTGATACTGCGGAGAAGACTTTCTCTTGCGGAAGTGTTGCTGGGGATGATGGCCATTGCCGGCATCTACATCATTTTTGATTTTCACCCCCAGTATAAGATGGGAATCATCTTCGGTATTCTTTCTGCCATGGGCAGTGCGTTGTTTCCCATTTTCAATAAACGGCTGCTGGTGGTGTATGAACCCAAAATACTTACCCTGTACGAACTGGGTGGCGGGTTGCTGGCACTCACGATACTGGTGCCTTTGTACCTCACGCAATTTCCGGCTGCCTATTACCTGCCTACCGGATCGGATTGGTTGTGGCTGCTGGTGCTTGCCTGGTTGTGTACCGTGCTGAGTTTCGATCTTCAGCTGAATGCATTAAAGAAAGTATCGGCGTTTACCGCCAACCTTACGTATAACCTGGAGCCCGTGTACGGGATCATTCTTGCTTTTATTTTTTTTAAAGAAAACGAAAACCTGCACCGTGAATTTTATATCGGTGTGGCGCTGATACTGCTGGCGGTGCTGCTGCAGATGCTGCGGATCAGGCATCAATACAAAAAGAAACAGGAATAAACCTGTTACAGGTAATCAATTTCTGTATCCATTTTCGCAAAGGCTTTGAACATGGCAAAAACGCCGCAGTATTTTTCGGTTGACAGGCTTACTGCTTTTATCATTTTCGGTTTATCTTCTTCGGCCAGTTTTATTTTATAGGTGATCTTTACCAGGTTGTAGTATTTGGGATGCTCGTTGGTGAGGGCGGCATGCACATTGATGCTGAACTGGCTGAACTCCACTTTCATTTTATGCAGGATGGAAACAATGTCGATGCCGGTGCAGCCTGCCAGGGCAGCCAGCATCAGGCGTTTGGGACTGGGGCCGCTGTTGTCGCTGCTTTCATCGGTGGGGTCGTCCATGGTTATTTTATGGCCATCGATGTCGGCGGTGAAAGACACGTGCTGGTTGAATACGGTGTTTACGTTGTGTGTTGTCATAATCAGTTATTAAAGAGGTATCAGTTTAAAAATAAGGGTGGCATAGCCGCTGTTCTCCACCTGCTCAATCCGGATGGTATGCCTGCCGTTCAGTTCAACCACTGCGGTATGATGGGTATCTTCATCATACCTGTATTTGGTTACATCCCAAAAGTCGATGATTAATTTTCCATCCACAAAAATTTTTACCAGGTCATCGGCAGTTACGCTGAGCCGGTATTTTCCTTTTTCCACTTCCACGGTTCCGGTGGCAACAATGGCAAAGGAATCGGCGGGTAAATTCTTTCCGATGGATCCCCACCATGTATAATCTATCTTTTTAGCCGTTTCTGATTTTACCGGGTTGTTATTATAGACTGTTTTGAATTGTTCATAGTTTTTATTAGGATCATGCGCTTTGTCCCAGCTATACCAATTCACTTCCCAATTAATATCGGGCAGAAAATCCCGGAATGAAAAAATATAGGTGCCAGCGGGCTGTTCGGCGCCAAAGCGTCCGGTGTATCCCTCGCCGGTATACTGCAGCTGCAGCTGAACATCAGGGCCCGTTCTTTGTGCCTTTATTTCGGCCGGGAAATTTCCTTCCATGCTGGTAATGTGCCGGAGGTCATTTGTTTTCCAAACCGACCAGCTGCCGGTGGCAGGACCAAGCACATCAAAATAATAAACATCGTTGCTGTCGATCTTTTTTAAGAAGATATATGGATAAGGGTGATCATATGGATAAGGTCCCCATTCAGTGATGCGGATCTGGTTGCGGCCTTCGGTACCCGGCGATGAAGGGATCGATTTGGTTTTCCAGTTTTCTACCAACTTGCTTTGAGCATCAACTATACGGACAGGATCTATGTCGGCGTCGGTATTGAATCCAACAACCGTGCTGTCTTTTTTTATGGGAATCTCTGTATTGGTAAATGAATTATGCCCAAGGATATCCGTCGTCATGGTAAGGTCAAGACCGATTTTTTCATTTTTAAAATCGTTATCATAAATTAGATACTTCATGCTCCGGGTATCTTTCTTGTTGGCATACCCCCAGTCGGAAGGCTGGATTTTTCTGGCCCATAATTTTATTCCTGCCTGCTTATTGCCGTCAAACCTGTTAAAGCCGATGTTGTTGTTTTGTCCATGTTCAATGGCAATGCCGATCCGGTTTTTTTGAAATGTGTTTCCGGAAATGGATGTTTCCCAGCTGTAGCCGCCCCAAATGCCATGGTCACATCCGTTGATAATGTTTTCGATGATCCTGTTCCGGCTGAAGGTGATTTCCACACCATTGGTGGGAGCATCGCTGAAATCGTTTTTATATACATAGTTGTCGTTGCAGCCGCCTTCACCGGTGTCCATGGTGGTTTGGCCGGCCCATAAAAAGAAACCGTCTCCCCCGTGTGTTACGCTGTTGTATGCAAATACATTTTTATTGCATTGTTCAAACACAAGAATTCCGGCGCTGTCCTGCCCCCTGTTATAAAAGCCATCGCTGTATCCACGTACGTTAAAATCAAGTTTGTTGTGCAGCACATTGTTGCGGCTGCTTCGGTACATGCCGATGCCGATGGCTGAATTGAACGAGAAATCATTGCCGGTAATCATGCCATCATCGCAGCGCATCATCATCAGGGCGCATTGCCCGCCGGTGATGCTGTTATTGGTAACTGTAGCCTGGCTGCAGTCTTTTAAATAAATGCCGGCTCCGTATCTCAGCCATTCGTCGTTTTCGTTGTGGTGGTAGCTCATCCAGTCGCTCACATCTTCATGCAGCCAGGTACTTTGCAGTTGCTGCCGGTAGTTATAACTGAAGTCGGAATTTTCTATAACGAGGTTTTTGCAGCCGGTTGCCATCAACGCCACTTTGTACCCATTTACCCGGGCGTTTTTAATCGTGATGTTGTTGCCTTCCACCAGGATGGCGAGCCCGTAATATTCATTGGGTAGCTGCTTATTGTTACTTCCCAGGAGTTGGGCCTTATTGAAGTCGATCGTAATATTATTCCCGCTGATCCGGATCACCGGCCTGTTCAGGGAATCCTGTCCATTCAGCCGGTAAACGGCTTTTTTTACCTGTATCGAGCTGGTAATCACCATACCGGCTTTCAGTTCAACAGGGCCAGAGCCCGATGCCCTTGCCGGGAGGGATGAAAGGAAAAGGAGGGTGGCCGGGAGGCCTTTTTTGAGCCATTGCATGGGGGTAAAGGTAGATTTATTCACAATCCCGGTTTAATTGTGGGCAGAAATACGGCAAAAATGAAAAAATCTTCCCTTTTGAACCTGAATTATTGATATTTAACCTTACCTTTGCCGTCCAAAATTTTAGTACAATGGCAAGAGTATGTCAGGTAACCGGAAAGAAACCGGTAACGGGAAATAAGGTTTCTCACTCAAATATCAAGACAAAACGCCGGTTTTTACCGAACCTGCAGACCAAACGTTATTTCCTGGCTGAGGAAGACAAATGGGTTACCCTGAAGGTGTCTTCAGAGGCCATCCGCACCATTAACAAAAACGGGCTGATGTCAGTGGTAAAACAACTGCGTGCTGCGGGCGAAAAAATCTGATTACGTTAACTGTTGATTGGCAAACCGGGTAGCCGGGTAAACCAATAAACCAATAAACAATAATACAATGGCAAAGAAAGGAAACAGGGTACAGGTGATTCTGGAGTGTACCGAACATAAAACAAGTGGTCAGCCAGGCACCAGCCGTTACATCACCACTAAAAACAAGAAGAATACTCCCGAGCGTATGGAGCTGAAGAAATTCAACCCCATCCTGAAAAAGGTGACTGTTCACAAAGAAATCAAATAATTAATCCGATTTGAAGTTTTGGAAATATGCCTTTTGGTAATTTTCAAAGACCTAATTTTTCAAATCACCAAATTATACTACCATGGCAAAAGCAGCTAAAACCGCGATTAAGACCAAAGACCAGAAGGCAGCAGCCGACGCAAAAAACTGGAGTAAAGTGATCCGTACTGTACGCAGTGCAAAGACCGGTGCATACACTTTCAAAGAGGCGATCGTACACAAAGACAAGATCAAGGAATTCCTGGCGAGCTGATTTTCTTCGTCATGTAAAAATTATACAACTAAGCTGTTCTGGTTTTCAGAATGGCTTTGTTTATTTTAGGATATACGATACCAGATACCGGATAGTACAATTTTAGGAAGCTATGGGTACCTGGCATTCGGGATCAATCATTAGTTATGGGCATCTTCGATAAATTATTCGGAAAAAAGCAGCAACAGGAAAGCCTGCAACAGGGTATGCAAAAGACCCGGGAAGGTTTTTTCAGTAAGATCACCAAGGCCATTGCCGGGAAAAGCACCGTGGATGAAGAAGTGCTTGACGACCTGGAGAATGCCCTGGTAAGCGCTGATGTAGGTGTGGAAACCACGGTGAAAATCATCGACCAGATCGAAAAAAGGGTGGCCCGGGATAAATACCTCAACACTTCAGAACTCAATGCGATCCTTAAAGAAGAGATCCAGCAAATCCTGGTTACCGCTCCGCAGGACAGCAGCTACGAGAATTACGAACTGCCGGCCGGCCATAAACCGCATATCATCCTGGTGGTGGGCGTAAATGGCGTGGGCAAAACAACCACTATTGGTAAACTGGCCCATAATTTCTCCAAAGCTGGCAAATCCGTTTTATTGGGAGCTGCCGATACATTCCGGGCGGCTGCCGTAGACCAGCTTACCATCTGGAGTGAACGGGTGGGCGTTCCCATCGTTAAAAAAGAAATGGGAAGTGACCCGGCGGCTGTGGCTTTCGATACCGTCAATAGTGGCGTGGCAAAGAATGTGGATGTGATCCTGATTGATACGGCCGGCCGTCTTCATAATAAAGCGCACCTGATGGATGAACTCAGCAAGATCAAACGGGTGATCCAGAAAGTGATTCCAGAGGCACCGCATGAAGTGATGCTGGTGCTGGATGGAAGCACGGGCCAGAATGCGCTTGAACAGGCAAAACATTTTACCGCTGCCACCGATGTATCGGCACTTGCCATTACCAAACTGGATGGTACCGCAAAGGGCGGCGTGGTATTGGCCATTGCCAGCCAGTTCAGGATTCCCGTTAAATTCATTGGTGTGGGTGAAAAAGCAGAAGACCTCCTGGTGTTTGATAAAGTTGATTTTGTGAACAGCTTATTCAGTCTGCCTGCTGAATAACGGAACACAGTTATTCCTTTTACATTTTCTCATTCCTTTATCCAGTGATGGTGCAGTAAACCGAACAGGGTGGCGGCAAAAAAGAAGCCCCTGTAGAAACAGGGGCCGGTTACCAAAACTAACTGCTTATGAGAAAA
>DMRT01000252.1 GCA_003455235.1 Chitinophagaceae bacterium | reverse complement strand
CACGCCGCCATCCACCAGCCGCTTATCGGCAATGGTTACGGCCGAAAAAATGGATGGAATGGCCATGGTTGCCCGCAGGGCATTGGTAATATTGCCCGTATCCAGCACCACCAGGTTGCCGGTTTCCAAGTCGGTGGCCATACACTTGAAAGGGATTTTAAAACGGCTGAAATCGCGGACATCGGATACGTGAAAAAAAAGTTCGGAGAATTTCAGGTTCAGTTCCTGGCCCTTGATTACACAAGTTTGCAGACTGATGCGGTTGTTTACGTAGGGCAGTTCAATCGCAAAACGGCTGTATTGTTCCTTTTCTTCGATGGAAAGTGTGCGGAGGGAGATCTGGTTGCCGAACAACTGGTCCCAGTCGATATCCCGGGCAATCTTTTCAATATCATTACCACTGTACCCAACGGCATATAGGGCTCCCAGGATGCCGCCCATACTGGTACCGGTGATGTAGTCCACTTTCAACCCGGCACTGTCGAGGGCTTTTAAGATGCCGATATGCGCCAGTCCCTTTGCCCCGCCACCGCTTAAAGTAAGGCCTATTTTGGGGCGTTGTTTCTCCTGCCCATGCACCGATAAGCTGAAAACAAAGAAAGAAAAAAGGGTAAGAAAGATTTTCATCAGGTAAAAAAATTGAAGGCCCTTTATTGATTGCACAAATTACGAACTAACTGCCTTTATATTCGCGGCTAAAAGTTAATTATTTCCATATGGAGTAACGGATTTCAGTACTGTTTAGTTTACCGGCCACATTACCCGCAGAAGTATTTATTTTGCAGAAACGATCAGTATGACCAACCGGCAGCTTTTCCTGGATCATGTGGGGCAAACTTCCCTGGCGCCGCTTTGCCTGGAGATAGTGAAGGCAGAAGGCTGTATATTATATGGTGCCGACGGAAAAGAATACATCGATCTCATTGGCGGCATCAGTGTTTGCAATGTAGGGCACCGGAATCCCCGGGTGATTGAAGCCATCAAAAAACAACTGGACGATTACCTCCACATCATGGTGTATGGCGAACTGGTGCAAAGTCCGCAGGTGCAGTATGCAAAAAAACTGGCGGATCATTTACCCTACCCCCTCACTGCTGTTTTTTTTACGGCTTCCGGCAGCGAAGCAACTGAAGGTGCCATGAAGCTGGCCAAGCGGTATACCAACAGAACACAGATCATCTCTTTTAAAAACTCCTACCACGGGAGCACACAAGGCGCCTTGAGTGTGATGGGCAGCGGGTACTGGCAGCAGGCTTTCCGCCCCTTATTGCCCGGTATCCTTCAGCTTCCTTATAATTCATTCAATGATCTTGAGCGTATCACGGAAGAAACAGCCTGCGTGATTGCAGAAACCATACAGGCCGAAGCAGGCGTGATCGTTCCTCAAAACGGGTGGTTGAAAGCATTACGGAAAAAATGTGACGAAACAGGAACCCTGCTGGTGCTGGATGAAATTCAATGCGGTTTCGGACGCAACGGAACCCTGTGGGCATTTGAACAGTTTGATGTGGTGCCGGATATCTTATTGCTGGGCAAAGCGCTGGGCGGCGGTATGCCGCTGGGCGCTTTTGTGGCGGATAAAAAAATCATGCAGTCATTAACGCATGATCCGGTGCTTGGACATATCAATACCTTCGGTGGTCACCCGGTCTGCTGTGCAGCCGGTTCCGCAGCCTTTGATGTACTGCTGGATGAAAAACTGGTGGAAGCCGTAAAGGAAAAAGAAAAATTGTTTTTGACGCTGCTGGTTCATTCAAAAATAAAAGCGGTGCGTAGCTGCGGACTGATGATGGCCCTGGAGTTCGACAGTTTTGAAACAAATAAAAAGGTCATAGATGGTTTGTTACAAGAACCCGGATACTCAGAGGGGCCTGTCTCACTTGTATTCACCGACTGGTTTCTCTTTGCATCCCATTGCCTTCGAATTGCCCCACCACTAACCATCAGTCAGGAAGAAATTAAAGAAGCCTGCACCAGGATCATAAAAGTGCTTGACGCCATTTAAGCGACCATGAAAAAAATGCAAAAAAGAATCCTGGTTACATTGTTGGCATTGGGGCTGCTGTACCTGTTGCTGCTGATTCCGGCATCCGGTAAAAAGAATGCGGTAACGGGCGCTGTAAAAAATCCCTTTGCCTGGAACCGGGATGATCAATGGTTGCAGATGGAAAAACAATTTGTACTTGCCAGGCAGTTGAAGGCAGAAAAGCTCGACAGTGGAATCAGCGTGTTAAAACTTGCAGCAGAAAGTAAACTGGCCTTGTTACAACAACCGGGAATATCTCCTGCTGATACCAACTGGACCGCTGCTGAAAATATCTTCTTCAACCTGGCTTCGCTGGTAGCGGTAAGGCAGGAACAGCTCCCCTGGTTTATTGAATATTACAACAAAACACGCAATGCCATAAAATTTCATTCTCAGCATTGGAGTATCGGGGAAGAGAAAGTGCGGAATACGGTATATGAATTATTATACGGCATGCGTGCAGCGGTGGAAGAAGTATTGCTGCAGGCCAAACCGGGCGATTATCCCCCGGCCATGCAGGTGGCAACGGTAAAAACTGCGGCACCGGTCACTACAATTTTCGGGATAGAAGTGCACAGCGGCGACCTGCTGGTGTCAAGAGGAGGAGCAGAAGTTTCGGCATTGATATCACGAGGCAATGATTATCCCGGTAATTTTTCCCATGTGGCATTGGTGTATGTAGATGAAAAAACAAAGCAATCTTTTTTAATTGAAGCGCATATAGAACGGGGAGTGGCGGTTTCATCAGTTGAACAATATGAGAACGATAAAAAGCTCCGCTTCATGGTGATGCGGCCACGGGCAGATCTTCCGCAACTGCAGACTGATCCGCTGTGTGTACACAAAGCGGCCAAAGCTGTTTATGATGAAGCCATCGCAAGACATATTCCTTATGATTTTAAAATGGACTTCATGGATTCAACCAGGATGTTTTGCTCGGAGGTTGGTTCATACGCATATAAAAAAGCAGGAATAGCTGTCTGGAAGTATCCTTCCAGTATTTCTTCACCCGGCGTGGTTGACTGGCTTCACCAGTTCGGGGTGGAGAATTTCATCACCCAAATGCCTTCCGATCTTGAATATGATCCGCAATTAAACGTGGTGGCCGAATGGCGTGATCCCGGAACATTGTTTAAAGACCATATTGATAATGCCGTGATGGATGTGCTGCTGGAGAAAGCCAATGCCGGGGAACAGATCGGGTACAATCATTGGCAACTGCCGGTGGTGAGGGTGCTGAAGGGGTATTGCGTGATCAAGAACCTGTTTGGCAAAGAAGGCATGATACCGGAAGGCATGAATGCCACGCAGGCATTGAAAAACCAAACCTTTGTTGCCATGCATGTGAAGCTGAAAGAGAGAACCATGCAGCTGGCAAATGAGTTCATTAAAGAGAACGGTTACCGTCCGCCTTACTGGCAACTGGTTACGCTGGCACGAAAGGCAGCAACAGAAAACTAAATCACTCGGGGTGATAGATGCGCTCTGCATTCTTATACACCACATTTTTATCCAGGGTCATCGGTTTTGTTTTTTGCTGCAGGTACATTTCCACCTGGTCATCAAAATGTTTAGTGCCGGGCTTGGCACTGGCCCCATACATATTGAGTGTTTCAATCTTAGGCAGTTCATTTTTGGCAAAGCGCACAAACATAATCAGCCCGTCGCCGCCTACAGATTTTAACCGGCCATTGTAATAAGGTTCCGTCCACTGTGGAGCAAGCAGGTCGGGGAAACCGCCCAGCGGCCAGTCTTTATCGCCCCGTACTAATTTTTGAATATCGCCCAGCGTAAGGTCTGTTTGTCCGAAATGATGCTGCATGTAATCGTTCACATACGAAAAGGTCTCCACGGCTTCGGTTTTGGTGATGGACCTCGGTGGCTGGCCCTGTAATTTTTTCTTCAGGTATTCATACGTAAGTAAGAAAATGGCGGCTCCCTTACTTCCGGCATCGCCCCGTTTATCCCAGCTTTTAAAAGTAGTAATTAACGGTGCCAGTGCCGGGTATTCAGCGGCATTCAGTAAAAACATGGAATCGATCTTATACGTATACTGTAAAACCGCCGGCAGCTGTTTATCAAATTTGATCTGCTTGAATTTTTCATAACTCAGTTTTTCCTGCTGGGGAAATAACTCCAGGAAGCGCACACTGCGGTTCAGGTGATATTGTTCCCAGCCGTCTGTTTTTGAAAAAGAGGAAGGTTTTAAATTATCGGCAGCAGCGGTGGCCAGGAAGGGAGAGTGATTGGTATTGAATAAGAACCCGCTTTTAGGATTGATGTATTGGGGCAGGTCTTTTTCCGAACGGAAATCGGTCCACAGTGTTTTTGAGGTATTACCCGGCACCGTTCTTTTCCAGTTAAAGGATGCGGAACTGTCACGGATGGGCATCATGGCATTGCTTATGTAAAAAGTAGTGTCGTACCGGTCGGCATACATGATATTAAACATACTCAGTTCCTGCCGGCTGATGGCCGCATAAAATTCAGAAAAGTTTTTTGCTTTGTCCATCTGGTACCATTGGTCCAGCACACCGATCTTCATATTGGCGCCCAGGCGTATGGAAAAGAATCCCTGCTTGTTTTTCATGGTGGCGCCGTATTTGCTCCAGTAGATCTTTCTTTTTACGGTAAGGGGGATGCCTTTAATTTTCAGTTTAATCGTTTTTACTTCCAGGTTAACCCACTGCCCGTCGAATTTATATTGCAACGGGTTTACTGGATTCATCTCTAACTGGAATTCATCCAGCCGGTCACAGTAATTCACGGTATGCGCCCAGCCAAGGTTTTCATTCACCCCGTGCAGGATACAGGGTCCCCCGGCCAGCAATCCGCCCATGATATTCAAGCCTTCTTCACTGCAAAGATGTGCTTCGTAAAAAGCCTGCGGACCGGTGTTTGGCTGGTGGGCATTGATGAGGAGAAAGGCTTCACCCGTAGTGGTTTTGCCTGCATTAATGGCGGCGGAATTGCTTCCTTTTTTATTCAGTTCCGGAGTTTCCCATTCATTGTTATTAAAAATTCGAAACAGGGCCTGGTCGGCTCCGTTAAAAATGGTAAGGGCAAATACAGCGGATGAAATATATTCTTTGGGTGTAACCGGAAATATTTTCGGGTGCAGCACCTCCTCCGGGTGTTTGCGGGCATATTCATTCAGTCCCTGTACATACCCGTTAATAAGTTTCACGAAAGCAGGCGTGAGGGTGCTCCATTTCTCTTCCGTAACCTCCCGGCAGCGGAAAAGGGCAAAGGCATAATCACCGGCAGCTCCTTTCTTTCCCTGAACACTTGCCATCAGGTTTTTGGCAGGCAGTATCACTTCCTGCATACTGGCAAAATCATCTTCGGCTTCGGCCCATGCAAGCCCATAAGCCACTTCGGCATCGGTTTTTGCAAAGATGTGTGGCACACCGAAGCTGTCACGCACAATGTCGATGGCGGCCGGGTTGATGCGGGTTTGAGAAACGGCCGGCTGAATGAGCAGGAGGGAAAGAAGTCCCGGAAGAAAATTTTTCATGAATAACCAGGTATGAGTTGCTGTTTATAATAACGGCCATTAAAGATACTTGGTAAAACCGATTGCTGCAAAAGACAGCTGCAGTTATTTAACTCGGCATCAAAAATCACTTCAAAATAATTTGCATAAATCCCTTTCAATGATTTACTTTGTATTTCAAAGTGCACACGTATGAACGAGCAACAACAATCGCTGCACGATCTGCAGCACATCAAACAGATGATGGAACGCAGCAGCCGGTTTATCAGCCTGAGCGGGCTGAGTGGCATTGCTGCCGGGGTTTGCGCCCTGGCAGGCGCCTGGTTTGCCAATGGGGTAATTGAGGCAAACGGCGGACCATCGGGCTACCGGGCTGTGGTGGTGAAAACACTGGAAGTAGATTCGCTGCAGGACTTCATGGGGCACCGGCTGTTTCAGATTGCCATCTATACCTTTGTGGCCGCTTTTGTTTTTGCTTTCCTGTTCACCTACCTGCGCAGCAAAAAAAATAATGTGCCGGTATGGGGTTATACCTCCCGTCGCTTGCTCATCAATGTATCGGTACCCATGGTTGCCGGTGGCATCTACCTGTTCAGGCAGATGCAGTTTGGCAACTACGGGCTGATCGCTCCGGGTTGCCTGATCTTTTATGGCCTGGCCCTGGTGAATGCCAGTAAGTACACATTGGGAGAAGTGCGTTACCTGGGCTATTGCCAGGTACTGCTGGGTATCATCAACTGCTGGTTTGTGGGGTATGGGTTGTATTTCTGGGCCGCGGGCTTTGGGTTACTGCACATTATTTACGGTTCGGTGATGTGGTACAAATATGAACGGAATAAAAAGAGTGAGGCATGAGTCTGATCGGGAATTTAAATAAGGTGTTCGACAGCCGTATCCGCCTGGGCATCATGAGCGCCCTGGTGGTGAATAAAGAAGTGAACTTTAATGAACTGAAGGAGTTGCTGGACATCACCGACGGTAACCTGGCCAGCCATTTGAAAACACTGGAAGAAAGCGAGTTCGTGAAGGTGCAGAAGGGCTTTATCGGCCGGAAATCCAATACCACCTATTCCATCACCAAGGCCGGTGAAAAGGCATTTAAGACACATTTAACAGCCCTGGAAAAAATGATCGGCTCTATGAAATAATTTTTTTTATACTTTTACTTTGAAATACAAAGTACTTTCTAATTAAACAAACAGCAATGGAAACACAACCAACTCCTGCTCCCGGTTTCTGGCAAAAGAACAAACTCATCATTAAGTCCTTCTTCATTGGCTTCCTGGTGCTGGCGCTCCTAATTCCCACCTTTCTTATCATGTACCTGGTGAATGAACGCAAAGAACGCAAACAGGAAGTAACCCGGGAGATCAGCAACAAATGGTCGGCCTCCCAAACCATCAGCGGCCCGTTTTTAACCGTACCCTATACCGAAACAGAAAACAATGTGCTCAAAAAAGGATACCTGCACATTCTTCCCGAACAGCTCGACATCAATGGAAACATTGAACCGGAGATAAGATACCGCAGCATTTACAAAGTGCCGGTGTATACCACCAAACCATTGCTGCTGAAAGGAAAGTTTTCCAGGCATTCGTTGAACTCCGTGAATGTAAATGCCCAATCCATTCACTGGAACGAAGCCAGGCTATGCATCGGCATCACCGACCTGAAAGGATTGAAAGACCAGCAAATCCGCTGGGGTTCACAACAGCTCAGCATGGAAGCCGGCATGCCGGAAAACAGCATTGCCGAACAGGGCATAAATGCCCTACTGCCGCTGGACTCCTCTTTCCT
>DMRT01000319.1 GCA_003455235.1 Chitinophagaceae bacterium | reverse complement strand
ACCCTTTTTGCTGATTGCAAAAAAAGGAACCGAAAGAGGATACCTGAAACTGGATGACGGAAGTTCCCTGCCGCTGAGCCGCTTTGATGTGGGCGGCGCCGAAGTAAAAAACGGCATCAAAGGATTCATCTTCGGCGAACGCGGCGTATGGCGGCCGGGAGATACCATGTACCTCAACTTCATCGTGGAAGACAAGGAAGGAAAACTTCCGGAAGACCACCCCGTGGAGTTCAGCCTCTTTACCCCGCAGGGCCAATTGTTCAAACACGCCGTACAGAGTGACGCGGAGGATGGCTTCTATCTTTTTAAAACAAATACTGATGCTTCCTCTCCTACCGGTAACTGGACCGCCAAGATAAAAGTAGGCGGCGCCAGTTTTGAGAAAACGATCAAAGTGGAAACGGTAATGCCCAACCGGCTGAAGATAAACCTCGACTTTGGCAAAGATCCATTGCTGGGTAAAGGCAATACCACGGCTGGCACCATCAATGCCAAATGGCTGTTTGGTGCTGCAGGTAAGAATTTAAAAGCGAAGATTGATGCGTCGCTCTACTCCAGGGGAACCAGCTTCCCCAAATTTGGCGGCTTTGATTTTGATAACCCCACTTCAAACTATTCCACCCAAAGTAAAACCATCTACGACGGCACACTGGATGCAGAAGGCAATGCTGCATTGAAAACAGATTTCGAGATTGATGAAACAGCACCGGGCATGCTGAGTGCCAACATGGTGGTAAAAGTATTTGAACCCGGCGGAAGCTTCAGCATCGACAATGTGAGTATTCCTTACAGTCCGTATGCAAGTTATGTGGGCATGAAATTACCCGACGGGGAAAAGCCATTTGATTTTTTACTCGCCGGTAAAAACCATACCATGCAGATTGTAAATGTAGACAGCCGCGGCAACCTCCTCTCCGGCAGCAATGAAGTGGAAGTGCAGTTCTACCGCATTCAATGGCGCTGGTGGTGGGACGATAATGGCGACAACCTCAGCAACTTCACGCAGGATGAATACAACAAATTACTGAAAACAGAAAAAGTGAAACTGGTGAACGGACGTGGCAATTATACCTTTGGCACTTCCGAAGACGAATGGGGCCGTTACCTCATCCTGGTTAAAGATCCTAAAAGCGGGCACATCACCGGCTCGGCCTTTTATATTGATACGCCTTACTGGCAAAGCAGGGAAGGCAATGACGACCAGACCGCCGCTTCCATGCTGTCGTTCACTTCCAATAAAGAACAATACAATGTGGGTGATGAAGTAACCCTGACCATACCCAGCAGCAAGGGTGGCCGGGTGCTGGTAAGCCTGGAAAACGGAAGTCATGTATTAAAATCATTCTGGCAGGAAACCGTGCAGGGACAAACCAAAGTAACGTTTAAAGCAGAAGCGGAGATGGCGCCGAATATTTATGCTACGGTGAGCTTATTGCAACCGCATTCGCAAACCATCAACGACCTGCCCATCCGCATGTATGGTTCCATTCCTGTTTTTGTGGAAGACAAAAACACGCTGCTCAAACCGGTGCTTAATATTGCCGGCAGCATCCGGCCCGAACAGAATGTATCGTTCAGTGTAAGCGAGCAGAACGGGAAAGAAATGACCTATGTGGTGGCGGTTGTTGATGAAGGACTGCTTGACCTCACCCGGTTTAAAACACCCGATCCGCACGATGCATTCTATGCACGGGAAGCACTGGGCGTAAAAAGTTTCGACCTGTATGACTATGTGATCGGCGCCTGGGGTGGCGATTTAGAAAGAATACTAACCATTGGTGGCGACAATGAAGCCGGGGCCGGCAAACAAAAAACGGCCAACCGGTTTAAACCCGTGGTGAAATTCCTGGGGCCCTTCCACCTCAATAAAGGACAAACACAAAAACAATCGTTCACCTTACCATCTTATATCGGTTCGGTACGGGCCATGGTGATTGCTGCACACAAAGGCAGTTATGGCGCCACCGAAAAAGCCGTGGCTGTTAAAAAACCATTGATGATGCTGGCCACCATGCCCAGGGTGCTGGGCCCGGGTGAAACGATCAAATTACCTGTAACGGTGTTTGCCATGGAGAACAATATCCGCAAGGTGAACATTTCTCTTCAGTCGAACCCCTTCCTGGAAGTGGTGGGCGGAAATGCCCAATCGATCAGCTTTTCACAGGTTGGTGAGCAGATGGTTTATTTCGACGTGAGGGTGAAACCCAATGTAGGTATCGGCAAAGTAAAACTACTTGCCAGTTCGGGCAATGAGAAAGCCGATTACGAAGTGGAACTCGACATCCGCAATCCCAATCCACCGGTTACCAGTGTAACCGAAATCACACTGGCGCCGGGTCAGCAATGGAAAACAACTGCCGCTCCCATCGGCATTGCATCCACCAGCACCGCCATGCTGGAAGTTTCGAGCATACCGCCGATGAATCTTCAGAAAAGGCTGAGTTATCTTATCGAATATCCGCATGGATGTATTGAGCAAACCACGTCATCCGTGTTTCCGCAATTAGTATTGAACCAGCTGACCGACCTGGATGAGTATAAAAAATCACTGGTAAATAAAAATGTAAAAGCAGGTATCGGAAGGCTCCAGAGTTTCCAACGGCCCGATGGCGGCTTCAGTTACTGGCCTGGTGAACCTGAAAGTGATGAATGGGGCAGCAACTATGCCGGTCATTTTTTAGTGGAAGCACAGAACAATGGATATATAGTAAGCGACTACATGCTGCAGCAATGGAAAAACTTCCAGCGGGGCAAGGCCAACAGCTGGACACCCAGAACGGATAATTTTTATGGCGGCGACCTCACCCAGTCTTACCGCCTGTACACCCTGGCATTGGCCAAAGCGCCGGAACTGGGTGCCATGAACCGGCTGAAGGAATTCAAATATTTATCCCCCGAAGCCAAATGGAGACTGGCGGCAGCATACCAACTGGCGGGGCAGTCAAACACAGCGCTTGACCTCATCAGCGGACTGGCAACTTCTTTCCCCGTACGGACAAGCTGGGGGTATACCTACGGTTCGGATACAAGAGACGAAGCCATGGTACTGGAAACACTTACGCTGATGGGTAAAAAAGAAAAAGCGAAGGACCTGCTCACCACCATCTGTGCAAAGCTGTCTCAGGATTACTGGTACAGCACACAAACAACCGCATATTGTTTGATTGCCATAGCCAAATACTGCGGCAAGAACCCCAGCGGCGCCAAGATCATTGCCAATGCCAATGTGGATGGAAAAGCCGTTGACGTCAACTCCAGTTCATATATCCGGCAATTACCGGTATTGTTTAAGAACGGGGCAAGCAATGTTGTGGTCACCAACAAGGGAAGCAATACGCTTTATGTGCGTCTCATCACGCAGGGCCAGCCGCTGGCCGGCGACAGCCTGAAAGTGAACAACAATCCTTCGGTGCTGAACATGAGTGTAAGTTACCTGTCGCAGGATGGAAAAGCAATCGACATCAATAAGCTGTCGCAGGGAACGGATTTTGTTGCCAAAGTAACCATCACCAACCCCGGCAAGCGTGGCTATTATTCAGAGATGGCTTTGTCGCAGATATTCCCCAGCGGCTGGGAGATACTGAATGCACGGATGTTTGACGGTGAAGGCGCTTTCAAATCATCGTCGTCCAGCTACCAGGACATCCGTGATGACCGGGTGTATACCTATTTCAACATTAAAGCAAATGAAACGCTTACTTATTATGTGCAGCTGAATGCTTCGTATCTCGGCCGGTATTTCTTACCCGGTACGTTCTGTGAAGCGATGTACGATAACAGCATCACCGCCGGAGTGAATGGCAAGTGGGTGGAAGTGGTGAACCAGTAAAAAATAGAACGCCGATGACACGGACGAAGCTGATCAGCACGGATAATATCCGAATTGATCCGTTTTACCGGTGTCACCGGCGTTCTATCCTTATATGAACAAACTGATTCGAAATATATCATACCGGTTAATGCATCTCCGTACCAGGAGTAAGATCATGCTGGTATTGATCGCGGGTTTGCTGCTGTGGTTCTGGCTTTCGCTTCCGGATCAATTATTCAATGCACCCACCTCCTATGTAATCGAAGACAAAGACGGCAATCTCCTCAATGCCACTATTGCTGCCGACGGCCAATGGCGTTTTCCGCATAATAAAACTGTGCCGCAAAAATTCATCGACTGCATCACCACCTTTGAAGACAAGCGTTTCTTTAAACATCCTGGTGTTGATCCTGTGGCCATCACAAGGGCCATCACAAAAAACATAAAAAATAAAGGCATTGTACAGGGAGGCAGCACCATCAGCATGCAGGTGATACGCCTATCCAAAAAAGATGAAAAAAGAAACATCTGGAACAAGATCAAGGAAAGCATCCTTGCCATCCGGCTCGAAATGACGTACTCCAAAAAAGAGATCCTGGCCCTGTATGCCGGCAATGCACCCTTCGGCAGTAATATCGTGGGGCTGGATGCTGCGGCCTGGCGTTATTATGGAAGAAGCCCCGATAAACTGAGCTGGGGTGAAATGGCGGCACTGGCGGTGTTGCCCAATGCGCCTGCCCTGGTTCACCCGGGCAGGAACCGGGATGTGTTGTTACGGAAAAGAAACGGGCTGCTTGATCATTTGCTGGAAGCAGGAAAACTGAGCCCGGAAGCCGCTGAACTGGCCAAACTGGAGCCCCTGCCGGATGAACCGCTGCGCCTTCCGCAAAATGCACCGCATCTTTTACAGCGTTTTATCAAGGACAATAAAACATGGAAGCAGGAAACCAGGATCAAAACAACGCTTGACGGCAACCTTCAGAAGAATGTTACTCGCATCATTCAGCAACATCAGTCGGTATTAAAAGGGAATGGCATCAACAACGCCTGTGCACTGGTACTGGATGTGGAAACGGGGAACGTATTATCATATGCGGGCAATATTGCCGACCCGGCAAACAAAGAAATGGAAAGCGATGTGGATGTGATTGCAGCGCCCCGCAGTCCGGGCAGTGCATTGAAGCCCATCCTGTATGCATCCATGCTCAGCGATGGACTGATCCTCCCCAATTCCCTTATCCCGGATATACCCACACAGATCGGCAGCTATGCTCCAAAAAATTTCGACCTCAATTACGACGGTGCCGTTCCTGCCGGAAGAGCCCTTTCAAGAAGTCTTAATATCCCGGCGATTAAAATGCTGCAGCAATACAAGTACCAGCGTTTTTACGAAACATTGCAGCAATGCGGCATCAGCACCCTTAACCGGAGTGCCGATACCTATGGCCTCAGCCTGGTACTTGGCGGATGCGAAGTAACCATGTGGGATATTGCTGCGGTATATGCATCCATGGCAAGGGCACTGAATCATCAAACGAAAAATCATGGCAAAATGGATGCAGCAGATTTTCATGCACCCAACTACAAACCAAGAACCACCAACCTCAGTCCTCAAACCGCAAACCGCAAACCGCAAACAAACATCCCGCTCGATGCCACTTCCATTTACTTCACCTTCCAGGCCATGCAGGAAGTGATGCGCCCGGGTGAAGAAGGATTGTGGCAATTGTTCTCCTCTTCGCAAAAAATTGCGTGGAAAACAGGAACCAGCTTTGGCTTCCGCGACGGATGGGCCATCGGTGTAACGCCCAAGAACGTAGTGGCCGTATGGGTGGGTAATACGGATGGTGAGGGCAGGCCGGGGCTGATCGGTGTACAGACCGCTGCACCCATCCTGTTTGATATCTTCCGGTTATTACCCAACGGGAAATGGTTTGACAAACCGAAATACAATTACACATTCGTACCGGTATGCCGGCAAAGCGGCTATCGTGCCAATATTGATTGCCCGGATGTGGATACCCTGTTTATGCCTCCGAATGGAACCAAAGTATTGCAGTGCCCATACCATAAAATAATACACCTCGATGCCAGCGGAAATTTCCGGGTAACCGAAGAATGCGAACTGCCCGGCAACATGGTTCACAAAAGCTGGTTCATCCTTACCCCGGCCATGGAATTTTATTACAAGCAGCGGAACATCGATTACAAACCACTCCCCCCCTTTAAGCCCGGCTGCACATTTTTGGAAACCGGGAAATTAATGGAGATCATTTACCCGCAGCCCGATGCCAAAATTTATGTGCCGCTTGAAATCAATGGAGAAAGAGGAAGAACCGTTTTTACCGCCGCTCACCGAAGGGCCGGCGCCAAAATCTTCTGGAGCCTCGATGATGCCTTCATCGGCACCACACAGAATTTTCACCAGATGGGATTAAATCCTCCACCCGGTAAACACACCATCACCCTGGTGGATGAGAACGGGGTAAGCGTATCCAGACAATTCGATATCCTCGATAAACAATAAAATTATTCTATAAATTTTTGCGTCATAAATAATTGAACCACATAGAAACATAGACCTATGTGGATTTCCTATTGTGACCTATGTGTCTATGTGGTTAAACCAACTTTGTTCATTTCTGCACAGTGCTGTTCATTCCCCAAATTTCTTCTTACATTTAAATATCTTATTCACGTAAAATTTTTGTTATGCCTATTCGTATGGAAGATGATCAGCAGGATCAACAGGATTTTGATGAAAGTAAAACCTCGGGGGGTGGTGGTGGTGGTACCGGTGGGGGCGGCGGACTGATGAACCTCTTGCCGATGTTGCTGATGTTATTCCGCGGTGGGGGCGGTGGTAAAAAAATATTGCTGCTGCTGGTGGCAGGAGCCGCTGCATACTTCTTCTTTTTCCGCAATGCAGGCGGGGGCGGCGGCGGTGTAACCGATGTGGTGAAGAACCTCTTTTCGCAAAGCGGTTATAATTACAATGCCGACACATTCAAAAAAGCCAGCGTATACGAAGGGTTGGCCGATGACAATACCAAAAATCCCTTACCGGAAAGTGTTTCGCTGCTCCGGTTTGCACCGGAAAGGAGAAACCAGGGCCAGCAGGGAAGCTGCGTGGCATGGAGCAGTGTGTATGCCGCCAGAACAATTGTTGAAGCTGCTTCCACCGGGCAGAATGCAAACAATACCAGTTATAGTCCGGCCTTTGTGTACAACCAGATCGGGCTTGAAGGATGCCAGGGCGCCTATATTCAGAATGCCATGGAATTTATGACCAATAAAGGGGTGGTGGCATTCAACGATTTTCCATATACCGACCAGGATTGCAGCCGGCAGCCCAATAATGCATTGATGAACGAGGCTTCACAAAACCGCATGCACGGGTTCACCCGCCTCACCGATGGAGAAAGCACACAGGGCATCAGCATCCGTGCCATTAAAGAACACCTGGCAAAAGATGCACCGGTGGTGATCGGCATGATGGTGGGCGGAAGTTTTATGCAGGGAATGATGGGTAAAGAACTGTGGACACCCACCGACCAGGACCGCAGCCAGATGGGTTTTGGCGGTCATGCCATGTGTGTGATTGGTTACGACGACCGCAAAGTTGCCAAATATGCCAGCGGCGAAACGTATACCGGCGCTTTCCAGATTATGAACAGCTGGGGAACCGAATGGGGTAATAATGGCGTGGCCTGGGTGGGTTATGCCGACTTTAAGGAATTCGTTCGGGAAGCCTATGGCATTGACCCCATGCCTAAACGCGGCGCCGCCGTAAGTGTGGCATTGGAATGCGCCATTGGCCTGGTGAAGAACGACGACAAACAATACATTCCGCTACGGCTGAAATCCGGGAACATTTTTGAAACTGTGAATACCGTTGCGCCAGGCACTAAATTCAAAATGGAGGTAAAGAATTCAGTAGAGTGCTACACTTACATATTCGGTCAGGAAACCGATGGAAGCAGCTACACCCTGTTCCCGTATCCAAGTAAAGAAGATGCAACCAAAACATCATTCTCCCCGTATTGCGGCATTACCGGCTACCGGTTATTTCCCCGGGGTAAAAGTTTAGTGCCGGATAATGTGGGTAACAAGGATGTGTTTGCCATTGTGGTAACCAAACAGCCGCTCGACTGGTACGCCCTGAACAATGCCATCAGCAAAAGCAGCGGAAGCAGCTACGGCGATAAAGTAAGCACAGCACTTAATCAAAGCGGTGTTGGAAATGTGCGGTATGCAGCCGGCAGCGGCGGCACCATCAACTTCCGGGAAGAAGGCGGGCAGCAGAAAGCCGTTATCTGCGTGGTGGAAGTGAATAAATAAGTTTGACTAAGCTACACAGGTACATAGCATACAACTCAATTAAAAACCGTCTGCCATATACCTGTGTGGTTATTGATAAAGTTCCGGATACATGAATTCATTACTCAAAAATTTCTGTTTTCCGGGCAGGCATACTCTCAGTCAATGACCTAATGACTTAATAACCCAATGACCAGCAACGCAGCATCCTTCCTTTCACTCGTAAACAGCCCGGTAAAATTCCGGCTCTTTCTTTTTTCCAGGTTACCTGCTGCCTATATCAGTGGTGTACGGGTCCGGTATGCCGACGAAACCAAATGCGTGGTCACCGTTCCTTTCAAATGGCTGAGCCAGAATCCCTTTAAGAGCACTTATTTTGCCTGCCTGTCCATGGCTGCTGAAATGAGTACCGGTGTTCTGGCGCTTGCTCATATATATAAGCGTAATCCGCCGGTGAGTATGCTGGTGCTGGAAGTAAAAGGCAATTTTATGAAGAAAGCCGTTGGCCGCACCACCTTCACCTGCGAAGATGGTCCGCTCATCCGGCAAACCATCGAAGATGCCATCAACAGCAAAGAAAGCAGAACAGTAACTGCAGGATCTGTTGGAAAAGACAGCGACGGAAACCCGGTGGCTGAATTTTCAATCACCTGGGGCTTTAAGGTTAAATCATAAGCTGCCACAATCACTGTGACCGTATTTATGTAAATTGCATCCCCAAGTTCCCTTGAAGTAATAGTAAGAACTGCAAAAAACAGCAATGGTGTTACTAGTAACGATGAACCATTAACCATTAACTATGTCGAAAGAATCACGCAAACAACAGGCCCTCGAGTATCACGCCAAAGGCAGGCCTGGCAAAATAGAAGTAATACCCACCAAAGAAGCAAAAACACAACGGGATCTCTCGCTGGCCTATTCTCCCGGTGTGGCCGAACCCTGTCTCGAAATTGCTGCCAATCCCGAAGATGTATATAAATACACCGCCAAAGGAAACCTGGTGGGAGTAATCAGCAACGGCACGGCGGTTCTGGGGCTGGGCAATATCGGCCCCGAAGCCGGCAAACCGGTGATGGAAGGAAAAGGAGTACTGTTTAAAATATTCGCCGACATCGATGTATTCGACATCGAAATCAACGAACACGACCCGGAAAAATTTGTACAGATTGTACAGGCACTGGAACCCACATTTGGCGGTATCAACCTTGAAGACATCAAATCGCCCGAATGTTTTTATATTGAACAGGAACTGAAGAAGCGCTGCAAGATCCCCATCATGCACGACGACCAGCACGGTACTGCCATCATCAGTGCCGCCGGCTTACTGAATGCGCTGGAAATACAAAAGAAGAAGATTGATAAAGTACGTTTTGTGGTGAACGGCGCCGGTGCGGCTGCCATGGCCTGTATACAGCTGTATGAATCATTGGGTGCCAAACACAGCAATTTCATGGTATTCGACCGCAAGGGAATTTTATACCAGGGCCGCCCCGATGTGGAAGAACTGAAAAAGAAATTCTGCGTGGATGCCAAGTACAAAGATTATGACCTGGCCCGCGCCATGAAAGACGCCGATGTATTCATCGGTCTCAGCATTGGTGATACCGTAACGGCCGACATGGTGAAAAGCATGGCCAAGCACCCCATCGTGTTTGCCATGGCAAATCCAACTCCCGAGATCAGTTATGAACTGGCCGTGGAAACACGTAAAGACATCATCATGGCCACCGGACGCAGCGATTATCCCAACCAGG
>DMRT01000004.1 GCA_003455235.1 Chitinophagaceae bacterium | reverse complement strand
TTTAAGAACGATGGCGTGTATATGGAAAAATTTGTGGAAGAACCGAGGCATATCGAAATACAGGTTGCCGGCGATCAATACGGAACTGCCTGTCACCTGAGCGAACGGGATTGTTCCATCCAGCGTCGTCACCAGAAACTGGTGGAAGAATCTCCTTCCCCGTTCATGACACCGGAACTGCGTGATAAAATGGGAGCAGCGGCCATCAAAGCCTGCAACGCCATCAGCTATGAAGGTGTGGGCACCATCGAGTTCCTGGTAGACAAGCACCGCAATTTTTACTTTATGGAGATGAACACCCGTATCCAGGTAGAACACTGCGTAACAGAAGAGGTAATCAACTTTGACCTGATCAAAGAACAGATAAAAATAGCCGCCGGCGAAAAAGTAAGCGGTAAGAATTACCTGCCTCAGATGCATGCCATCGAATGCCGCATCAATGCCGAAGATCCCTACAACGACTTCCGGCCTTCGCCCGGGAAGATCACCGTGCTGCACCAGCCCGGGGGTCATGGCGTTCGGGTAGACAGTCATGTGTATGCCGGTTATGTGATCCCGCCTTATTACGACAGCATGATCGCCAAACTCATCGCCGTGGCTCAAACCCGCCGCGAAGCCATTGATACCATGAGCCGGGCGCTGAGCGAATACGTGATTGAAGGGGTAAAAACCACCATCCCCTTCCACCAGCAGCTGATGCGGGATGAGAATTTCATCAGCGGAAACTTCACCACCAAGTTCCTGGAAACTTTCAAACTCAAATAACCGAATTGTCAACGGAAAGACGAAAGCATCCGGCAGCGGATGCTTTTTTTGTATTGCCACTTATCACTATTGCAGCGTGCCGGCCGGATTAAGTGTCTACATTTATTTATTAAAACCATTTGTATGTTATACAGAAAATCATTGCTTGTTTTAACCGCCTTACTGTTCTCCGGCTTATCCTTTTCACAAATACTCCATACCATCGCCGATGGTGGAAATAAAAAAGCCTCCGTATCGGAACGGATCGGAATAACGGATGTAACCATTCACTACGACCGCCCGGCGGTAAAAGGCCGCGAAGGAAAGATCTGGGGCGACCTGGTACACAAAGGCTTTGCCGACCTGCAGTTTGGCACCAGCAAGGCCGCACCGTGGCGGGCCGGCGCCAATGAAAACACCAGCATCAGTTTCAGCACCGATGTAACCGTGGAAGGCAAAGCACTTCCGGCAGGCACTTACGGGTTGTTTATGGCGATGGGTGATGGGGAAGCTACTGTTATCTTCAGTAATAATTCCACTTCCTGGGGATCTTATTTTTATGATCCCAAAGAAGATGCCCTGCGGGTAACGGTAAAAACAACTGCCCTGGCCGAAAGCGTGGAGCGGCTGAAATATGAATTCATGGATGAGAAGGAAAACAGCGCAACCATTGCCTTGATGTGGGAGAAAATGAAAATACCTTTTAAAGTGGAAGTGGATTATGTAAAAACACAACTGGAATCCTTCCGGCGGGAGCTGAGAAATGAAAAAGGTTTCCGTTGGGAAGCCTGGCTGGAAGCCATCAATTTCTGCCTGCAGCGCAATACCAATCTTGAAGAAGCTCTCCAATGGAGCGATTATGCCATCAGTGGCGTATTTGTTGGACAGAAAAATTTCCGCACCCTCAGCACTAAAGCATCGGTGCTTGCCAGACTGGGCAGAACAGCCGAAGCCGATGCACTGATGAAAGAAGCCACACCGCTGGCCACCATGCAGGAACTGCATAACTACGGAAGGCAATTGCTGCGGGAGAAACGAAATGCACAGGCGCTGGAAGCATTTAAACTGAATGCAGATAAAAACCCCAACCAGTTCACCACCAACATGGGATTGATGAGGGGCTACTCGGCCAACGGCGATTTTAAAAATGCCTTGAAGTATGCAAAAGCAGCATTGGTACAGGCGCCTGATAAGGCAAATAAAGATGCCATTGAAGGATTCATCAAAACACTGGAGTCAGGGAAGGACATCAACCAGTAAATAATAAATGATTGTTTGTAGCGCCGGCTCAGGAGCCGGCGCTTTTTATTTCAGCCGGTTGAGGCAAGCGGCCAGGCTGTCTTTCCATTGTGGAATAACAAGTCCGAATACCGACCGGATTTTAGCGGTATCAAATACAGAATAGGCGGGCCGTTTGGCCGGTGTTGGATATTCTGCCGTGGTAACCGGGTTGATGATGCATTTGCTCCTGGTAAGTTCTTTGATGGCTGCAGCAAGTTCATACCAGGTGCTTGCACCGGCATTGGAATAATGATATATGCCGGGTTTGTTTATTCCTGATGTGATGATCTGCATGATGGCTGCGGCCAGGTCGGCGGCATAGGTGGGGCAGCCGTACTGGTCGTTCACCACGTTGATGCTTTCTCTCTCCTTCATCAGCCGCAGCATGGTTTTTACAAAATTGTGCCCGAATGAAGAGTAGAGCCAGGAAGTACGGATGATGACGGCCGATGGATCATTCTTCAATACGGCTTCTTCTCCTTTTCGTTTGGAAACACCATATACTCCCAACGGATTGGTGGGGTCATCTTCTTTGTATGGCTCCGTTGCCTGCCCGTTAAAAACATAATCGGTGGAAATATGAATGAGGCGGGTATGGTGTTCATTACAAAGGGTTGCCAGGCAGGCGGCAGCTGTCTCATTGATGCGGTACGCAGCCTCCGGATCGGATTCGGCTTTATCAACTGCCGTATACGCGGCGCAGTTTATGCAGTAATCAATTTGCTGTTCTGCAAAAAATCTTTTTACCGCATCCGCATCATCTACAGCAAGCTCTTTCCGGGATGTGAAAATGAAATGATGCGTTGGATAATCCGCAGCAACCACTCTCAGCTCATTGCCCAGCTGTCCATTGGCACCGGTAACCAGCACAGAAGGTTTGCTATTTTTCAAAAACAAAACTGTTTTTACAATTTGCAATAGAAGGGAGAGCCAGGTCTTTTTCTGATACGATGGCATCACCGGCCGGAATCCGCCAGTCGATATTCAACGCCGTATCATTGTAAATGATCCCGCCTTCGGATTCCTTGTTATAAAACGCATCGCATTTGTACATCACTTCGGCGGTTTTGCTCAGCACTGAAAACCCATGAGCAAAGCCCTTTGGTATAAATAATTGTTTTTTGTTTTCGGCAGAAAGCTCTATCGAAAAAACCGTTCCATAGGAAGGCGATCCTTTCCGTATGTCCACCGCCACATCCAGGATGGTTCCGCTCAGTGCTCTTACCAGTTTGGTTTGTGCGTAGGGTGGCAGCTGGTAGTGCAAACCGCGGATTACGCCGTATGTAGAGGCCGACTGGTTGTCCTGCACAAACCGCATGCCCACGCCTTCGGCCGCAAAACTCTTTTCGTTGTAGCTCTCAAAAAAATGACCGCGACTGTCTCCGTACACAACGGGTTCAAAAACCAGCAGCCCGGGTAAACCTGTTTTAATGAATGGCATATGCGTTTCCTTTATCAGGAATATTTTTTCTTGAAGAATTCGATCGTTTCGGCCAGTCCGTCTTCAAAACGCTTGGTGGGCCGGTAGTCCAGTAATTTTTTTGCCAGTGAAATATCCGCCAGCGAATTACGGATATCGCCGGCCCTGGGTTCCCGGTATACAGGCGGGAAATCACTGTTCAGGTGCTTGCAGCAGGCCTGGTACAGGTAGTTTACCGAGAAATTTTCACCGATGGCTACGTTGTAAACTTTGTTCAACGCTTCAGTGTTGTCGGTCAGCATTCCTTTTATATTAATCTGAACGGCATTGTCTACAAAGGTGAAATCACGGGTCTGTTCACCGTCGCCATTGATATACGCAGGCACCTGGTTCATGATGCTTTTTACAAACAAGGGTATCACGGCGGCGTATGCTCCATCTGGATCCTGCCGCGGGCCGAAAATATTAAAGTAACGGAATCCCATCAGGCGTATGCCGTACACATCGGCAAATACCTGGGCATACAGTTCATTGGTTTTTTTGGTGGCCGCATACGGAGAAAGGCATTTGCCCACCCGTTCTTCCAGTTTGGGAAGCGTGGGCTCATCTCCATACACCGAAGAAGAGGATGCGTATACAAACTGTTTCACCTTATTGTCAACCGCAGCCGTAAGTACATTCACAAATCCACCCACGTTCACTTCGTTGAAGTAAAGCGGTTCCCGGATGCTGCGGGGTACCGAACCAAGTGCCGCCTTTTGACTAACATAATCGATCCCGGCGCAGGCTTTCTGGCATACATCTATCTGCCTGATATCGCCTTCCATGAATTCAAAAGCCGGGTATTGCTTCAGTACGTCGAGGTTTGACCGGAACCCGTTTGCGAGGTTATCCAGCACACGCACTTTTTTAGCACCGTGCTTCAACAGGTATTCAGCAATATGACTTCCGATAAAACCGGCGCCGCCGGTTACCAGGAAAGATGAATGGCTGAGGTCTTTTGTGTGAAACGTCAAACTCAAAGTGTGCTGATTTATGATTTACAGACTCCAGTATTTTCTTGATGAAAGTTTGCCGCGGTAAATTCCTTTGAGGTCGGCCACCATGGCATGACTCTTAGTAACGGAGCTAAAATAATTATCGTCCAGTTCCTTGTACTCTTTATGCGGATCGGTTACAATAACGGCGTCGTAGTCGTTGCCCGGTTTTGGCGTAAGTTCAAACCCGTATTCATGTTTCAGTTCTTCGCTGTCGGCATACGGATCGGTAACATCCACGTTGAGTGAAAAGGCACGCAGTTCTTTTACCACATCGGCTACTTTACTGTTGCGGATATCGCTTACGTTTTCTTTAAAGGTGGCTCCCATTACCAGTACCTTGGCGTCTTTTACATTGCCGGTGTTCTGGATGATGTGCTTCAGAACTTTCCGGGCCACATAACCGGCCATGGCATCGTTGATGAAACGGCCGGCCAGGATTACCTGGGAATTGTACCCGAGTTTTTTTGATTTGTACGTAAGATAGTAGGGGTCCACACCGATGCAGTGACCGCCCACCAGGCCCGGTTGAAACTTCAGGAAGTTCCATTTGGTGCCCGCGGCTTCCAGCACTTCGTAGGTATTGATATTCATCTTGTCGAAGATGATGGAAAGCTCATTCATCAAAGCGATGTTGAGGTCACGCTGCGTGTTCTCAATGATTTTGGCCGCCTCGGCCACTTTGATGGAAGAAGCCCGGTGAACACCGGCTTTTACCACCAGTTCGTATACTTTGGCAATCACATCCAGGCTTTCGTCGCAACAGCCACTTACCACTTTGGTGATGGTGGTGATGGTATGTTCTTTATCGCCCGGGTTGATCCGTTCGGGTGAATAACCGATCTTGTAATCGGTTACCATTTTCAGTCCTGATAATTTTTCTATGATGGGAACACAGTCTTCTTCGGTACAACCGGGATACACGGTACTTTCATACACCACGTAATCTCCTTTCTTGATCACTTTGCCGATGGTTTCGCTGGCACGTTGTACCGGAACCAGGTCAGGCACATTGTGTTCATCTACCGGGGTGGGTACGGCCACGATAAAGAAATTAGCCTGCCGCAATACATCCAGGTCGTTGGTGAATTCAATATCGCATCCTTCAAATGCAGAAGATTCCAGTTCCTGGCTGGGATCAATTTTGTTACGCATCATTTCCACCCGCTGGGCGTTGATGTCGAACCCGATCACTTTGATCTTTTTGGCAAATTCCAGTGCGATGGGCAGGCCTACATATCCGAGGCCGATTACAGCCAGCTTCTTTTTCTTATCTAGTAATTCCTGGTACATTGTTAGGTATGAATTATGAATGACGAATTATTTTTTGCTTTCGAATTCCTTGGGTAATTTATTCAGTTCTTCTTTCGGTAAACTTCTGAAATACTCATACGTTATCTTTAATCCTTCCTCCCTTGATACTTTCGGTTCCCAGCCCAGCAGGTTTTTAGCTTTCGTAATATCGGGCTGGCGTTGCTTCGGATCGTCGGTGGGCAGGGGTTTGTAAACGATTTTCTGTGTTGTTCCTGTGAGCCTGATGATCTCTTCGGCAAAATCCTTCAGGGATATCTCATCGGGGTTGCCGATGTTGACAGGGGATGAATAATCACTCATTAATAATCTGTAAATGCCTTCGATCAGGTCATCCACATAACAGAAACTGCGTGTCTGGCTGCCATCGCCGAAAACGGTCAGATCCTCGCCACGCAGTGCCTGGCCGATGAAGGCAGGCAAAGCCCTTCCGTCGTTGAGCCGCATGCGGGGCCCGTAGGTATTGAATATGCGGACGATTCTTGTCTCTACCTGGTGAAAAGTATGATAAGCCATGGTCATGGCTTCCTGGAAGCGTTTGGCTTCATCATATACACCCCTTGGCCCAACGGGGTTCACATTGCCCCAGTATTCTTCATTCTGCGGGTGAACCAATGGGTCGCCATATACTTCACTGGTGGATGCCACCAGTATTCTTGCTTTTTTAGCCAGCGCCAGTCCCAGGCAATTATGTGTTCCCAATGAGCCCACTTTCAGGGTTTGGATCGGGATCTTCAGGTAATCGATCGGACTGGCAGGAGAGGCAAAGTGAAGAATATAATCAAGGTGCCCGGTAACATGAATGAACTTGGATACATCGTGGTGGTAGAATTC
>DMRT01000158.1 GCA_003455235.1 Chitinophagaceae bacterium | reverse complement strand
GATCATGGAGGCTGTTTTGAAACCAGCAAGGTTACCACGCATGAAAAACCGGTGTTTACCACCAACGGGGTTATTCATTATTGCGTACCGAATATCCCCAGCGGCTTTGCCCGTACCGCCTCCCAGGCCATCAGCAACGTATTGATGCCATTGATGCTTGAAACAGGCGAGGATGGAGGTATCGATAATATTATCTGGCATAAAATAAATATCCGCAGCGGCATCTACCTCTTTAAGGGAAGCCTTACTAATTTTTATTTAAGTGAACGTTTCGATCTGAAATTCACCGACCTGAATTTACTGATAGCGAGCAGGCGATAACATCTTTCCTCAAAAAATACGTATGAAAAAAGCAATGATCTTACTGGGCCTGTCCATCATCACATTAACCGTATGCGCCCAGCAGGGTGCCACCACGGATAACGGCAAACGGGTAATTCTGAATGATAACGGCACCTGGAAATACGATTCATTGGTGGTACCGGCACCTGAAAGTACAGAAGCCGACCTGGCTACTTACCCTACATTTACAAAGCCTGCTGGAAGCAAAGCGTTGCTGCGCTCGCAGAAAACAAATGCCGGGTTATGGTACAATGCCGCCCTATGGAAAAAAAGTGATAACCCGTTTTCAGAAGCGGCCGAATTCACCCTGCTTACAAAAAACTCGGAAGCATTTTGCATGGTGATATCAGAGCGGATACAGATCCCTTACGAGATGTTCAGGGATGCGGTGATCACAAACGGAAAAAAAACGACTTCTGAATTTAAAGTATTGAACGAGGAGTACCGGAATGTAAACGGAAATAAGATCAAGGCCATCACGGCAAAAGCAACCAAAAGCGGGGTTAATTTTGTGTTTACATACTACTTGCACTCGTCCGAAAAAGGAACCACCCAGGTGGTGGTTTATACATCGGAAAACCTGTATGCAGAAAATAAGCAGCGGTTTGAGGAACTCCTGAACGGTTTTGTGATCATCCGTTAACATTACTTATAGCTGCTGATGGCAATCACCTCCTCACAGAAATCATATTCCTGTTTCACATTGCTGCTTACAATTACCAGCCTGTCTTTTGTATACTTGCTGATGAGTGTAAGGTAAAGTGCAATGCCGTCGGCATCCAGGTTAGTGGTGGGCTCATCCAGCAGCAGCGCAGGAGTGTCGCTGAAGAAAGCCTGTGCCAGTTTCAGCCGTTGTTTCATGCCGCTGCTGTAATAACGGATCTGTTTGTTGGTTGCTGTTTTCAGTCCAACGGTTTCCAGAATGGATGAAATATCCGCATCAGGAAGAAATGGTTTGAAGCCGGCATGAAAGCTCAGCATTTCCCGGGCCGTCATTTCTTCAATCAGTTCAAGGTACGGAGCGGCAATGGAGAGGTATTTATAATGCTGCGTATCAGCTAGGGTTCCGAGTGTGCCGGATTCCGGTTGCCGGTATTCGATGGTGCCTTCGTTGTGTAACGTGGCGCCGGCAATTACCTGCAGCAACGTGGATTTACCCGAACCATTGGGCCCGGTAATGGCGTATTTCTTTCCCTGTTCAAATTGATAACTGAAGCGGCGGAAGATCCACTCCCGGTTGTAACGTTTGCCGGTATTGGTGAGAGAAATGGTCATTAAATCATTGGTCATTCAATCGGTGCAACCTCAAGAGGCATAGAAAAATATAAGCGCTTTATTCGTCTTCGATGCTTCCCTTCACAAAGCGTTTAATGATACCGCGGCCGCTTTCCCGGACAAACGTTACAATATCATCCCGTTCATCGGTGGCGGGTAATTCTTCTTCAATAAAATTGAGCGCCTGAGAGGTGTTCATGCCCTTATTATAAATAATGCGGTAGATGTCGAGAATCTTGTTGATGCGGTCGAGTGTAAAACCTTTTCGTTTCAGTCCTACGGAATTTACACCCGCATAACTCAGCGGTGTACGGCCGGCTTTGATATACGGCGGAACGTCTTTGCTTACCAATGAACCGCCGGAAACAAATGCATACTGACCGATCTGCACAAACTGGTGAATGGCACACATGCCTGCCAGTATCGCATGATCGCCCATCACCACGTGGCCGGCCATCTGGGTATTGTTACTCATGATGCAGTTGTTGCCGATGATGCAGTCGTGTGCAATGTGGCTATAGGCCATGATAAGACAGTTGTTTCCCACCTTGGTGGTCCACCTGTCTTTACTGCCGCGGTTTACGGTAACAAATTCGCGGATGGTGGTATTGTCTCCGATCTCCACGGTGGTTTGTTCGCCTTCAAATTTCAGGTCCTGCGGAATGGCCGATATTACGGCGCCGGGGAAGATGCGGCAGTTCTTGCCGATACGGGCACCTTCCATGATGGTTACATTACTGCCGATCCAGGTGCCTTCGCCAATCTCAACATTTTGATGGATAACACTGAATGGATCAACCTTTACATTGGTTGCCAGCTTTGCGTTGGGGTGAATGTACGTGTGTGGATGAATCATTTAGTTTAATTGGCGATGAGCAAATAACAAGTAATCAACGAATATATTTAATTTCTTTTTACCAGCTGTGCAGTAAGGTCTGCTTCCGTACACAGCTTATTACCCACGTACACACTTCCCCGCATTACACAGATGCCGCGGCGGATGGGTTCAATCAGCTCCATTTTCAGGATCAGGGTATCACCCGGCACCACTTTTTGTTTGAACTTACAGTTCTCGATCTTAAGGAAATACGTATCGTATTGTCCATCGGGCATGGTGTTGATACAAAGCAGGCCGCCTGTCTGCGCCAGCGCTTCTATCTGCAATACACCCGGCATTACGGGGTTACCCGGGAAATGTCCCTGGAAAAAGTATTCATTGAATGTAACGTTTTTGATGCCCACGATATGGGTATCGCTTAATTCAATGATCTTGTCGACAAGGATAAAGGGGAAACGGTGCGGCAGTGTTTTTTCAATCTGCTGTTGTGTGTATACCGGCTCCCGGTTTGGATCATAGATAGGAATATCCCGGGTGTGTTTGTTCTTTTTGATGTATTGCTTTATCCGTTTGGCAAACTCCACGTTGCTGCTGTGTCCGGGCCGGTTGGCAATGATGTGCGCCTTGATGGGATAGCCGATCAGAGCCAGGTCGCCCACCACGTCCAGCAGCTTATGCCGGGCCGGTTCGTTGGCAAAACGCAGTTCAAGATTGTTGAGGTATCCTTCGCTTTTCACTTCCACCTTGGCCCGGCCGAATGCTTTTGCCAGGCGTTCCATTTCTTCATCTGTTACCGGTTTATCCACCACTACAATGGCATTGTTAATGTCACCACCTTTTACCAGGTTATGCTCCAGCAGCATTTCCAGTTCGTGTAAAAAACAGAATGTGCGGCATGGTGCTATTTCGGTTTTAAAGTCACTCATTTTTTTCAGGCCTGCATGCTGTGTGCCCAATACAGGGCTGTTAAAATCTATTAAAGTGGTTACAAGGTAATCGATCGATGGAAGTGCTACCATTTCCACCCGCTTTACCTCATCATAGTGAAAAATATTTTCGTCAATGCTGTACCAAGATTTTGCAGCTTCCTGCTCCAGCACACCAGCTTCTTCTATCAGCTCAATAAAAGGTACACTGCTGCCATCCACAATGGGTATCTCGGGGCCGTTCAAGCCTATCAGCACATTATCCACGCCCATGCCTACAAGTGCTGCAAGTACATGTTCTACTGTGCTTACTTTTGCATCTCCTACCTGTAGTGTAGTGCCACGGCTGGTATCGGTAACCAGGTCGCAGTCTGCTTTTACAAGGGGCTGGTTGGGGAGGTCAATACGCTGAAACTGAATACCAAAGCCTGGATTGGCGGGCTTCATGGTCATATCAACCAATATGCCGGTATGCAACCCTGTGCCGCTGATACTTACTTCAGAAGCCAGCGTGTGTTGCTTATCTGGATTAAAATTTACGTTCATATTATTTTTTTATGGGCCCGGCTCTATTACTGTTTTGAGGCTTCGCTTGCGTCGCACTCTTGTACAGTTGTAATATAGCGGGGCAACGTACCGGCTGCAAAAATAAGGTTTAGCCTGAAAGCAGCTAAAATTTGCAGGTTTTTGATGAACCTTGCTGCATTGCATCTGCCGGTTTCTTATAAAAGTAGGATAGGGGCCTTGGTATTCCTTTTTTTTGTAACCATTTGTAATCTGCGCACAAAACTGTTTCCCAATGGTATACAGATGAAAGGATTGCGACGCAACGATGATGCGATGAAATACCAATGCTGGTATCAAACAGCCTTTAGATACCTATCCGTTCGTTCAATAATTGCTGAACCAGTTTTTCAAGTTCGGCAACGCGCTTTTCCAATTCGGGCAGGTTGCGGCTTACAGCCTGGCTGCGAAGTGCACTGGTATAATCAAAAGCCGGCGAACCGGTAAGTGTGGTATTTGGGGTTTTTATGGTTTTGCTTACACCGCTTTGGGCATTTATGCGGGTACCATCTGCAATAATAATATGACCTACAATGCCGGCCTGGCCGCCAATCTGTACATTGTTGCCAATCTTGGTACTGCCGCTCACGCCGCTTTGTGCAGCAATTACGGTATTGTTACCTACTTCTACATTGTGGGCAATCTGTATCAGGTTATCTAATTTGGCGCCTGCTTTTATAAGCGTTGAACCAATTGTTGCCCTGTCTATTGTTGCATTTGAACCGATCTCTACAAAATCTTCAATTACTACGTTGCCTATCTGCGGAATTTTCTTGTAACTGCCATCGGCCTGCGGGGCAAAGCCAAAACCATCGCCGCCAATTACGCTGCCGGCATGAATGGTAACGTTTTTACCAACAGTACATTCATGATATATTTTTACACCCGGCATCAATATGCTGTTATTGTCTATTGAAACATTGCGGCCTATAAAAACGCCCGGAAATAATTTTACATTATCGCCAATCCTGGCGCCTTCGCTTACGTAAGTAAAAGCACCAATAAATACATTTTGCCCCAAAACAGCAGAAGAATGAATAAAGCTTGGTTCTTCTACGCCGCTCAATTGCTGTGTGGCCATCTGCTGGTACTTGCGCAGCAAAGCTGCAAATGCTGAATAGGCGTCAGGTACACGTATAAGTGTTGCGGCGAGGGTTTCTTTTAGTTCCTGTGTATCATTAATAATAATAATTGACGCTTTGGTGGTATAGAGAAATTCTTCGTATTTAGGATTGGCAAGAAAAGCAAGCTGGTTTTGCTGTGCTTCTTCAATTTTACCAAATGAGTCAACCGTTGCAGAAGCATTACCTTCTACCTGGCCATTTATAAGTGTGGCTATTTGCCCGGCAGTAAATTGCATAAGCGGTATCAGTTGAATATTTTGCTTTTAAAGGTCACTAATTTTTTACTTTAGAAGCAAGATTTTTTTAAATGGTTAAATAACAAATGTAATTTTTTTTCACCGGCATTGAAAGTGTTTGATTAATAAGCGGGTTATCTACACCTGAAATATTTTTTACGCTGCCATCTTTAAAGAGTATATTAATATGTTCAGTCCCCAATGTATAAGTAGTATTTGCAGCTTCGCCGGTAAATACAAAACAGGAAGCTTCATCCAGAGCGATATTTAAAAAGCTGGCTACCTGTTGTTTCCTGATATTGACCTCCTCTTCACTAAAAGGTTCTGTCTGCAGCCTGCATTTTAATAAATTCCTGTTTAAAAGATTACTGCACAAGGTTGATAATACCTTATCGGAATGCATTACCCATTTTTTTATAGAACTCATTATATCAATGTCATCGAGCTGACAAAATTGTGGTAGCAACCCGTACACATTTTCCTTATTGTATGAGTTGAGCAGGAAGATATTGAGTACATCGGAACCTGATGCCGCTTTTACTTGCCTTGCCCGCTCAATAATCTTCACAAGCATTTTCTCTGATGATAATACTGTTTTATGCAGGTACACCTGCC
>DMRT01000310.1 GCA_003455235.1 Chitinophagaceae bacterium | reverse complement strand
GAACCAGAACAGGTGCTGGAACAGGATGGCACTTCCGCCTTCGTTTGGTAATATTTTTCCGGCGATTACGATATCACTCAGGTAGAAGCTGGTGCCCAGGTTGCGGTCGAACAGCAGCAGGATAGCGCCTGACAGCAGAACAGGGAAAGAAAGAACACCCAGTACCGCTGTAAAGAACAGCGCCCATACCGTAAGGGGCAGGCGGGTCATGCTCATCCCCTTGGTACGCATGTTCAGGATGGTGGTGATATAGTTGAGACCTCCCAATAAAGAAGATACAATGAACATGGCCATACTTACCAGCCAGAGGTCCATCCCGATTTTGGCTCCGCTGGATGCATCACCCAATGCACTGAGCGGCGGGTAAATCGTCCAGCCACCGCTTGCAGGGCCTGTTTGTACAAACAGGGAGCAGAACATGATGATGGAAGCCAGGAAGAAGAACCAGTAGCTGAGCATGTTCAGGAACGGCGAAGCCATATCCCTGGCACCCACCTGCAGCGGGATGAGGAAGTTGGCAAAGGTTCCGCTGAGGCCTGCGGTCAATACAAAGAATACCAGGATGGTTCCGTGCATGGTAACCAGGGCATAATAAAACTCAGGTTTTAATTTACCGCCGGCAGCCCAATGACCCAGGATGTCTTCCAGCCAGGGAAATGTAGATTCAGGATAGCCGAGCTGTAAACGGAAAAGAACGGAGAACAATCCACCGATAAAGGCCCAGATGATACCCGTGATCAGAAACTGGCGGGCGATCATTTTATGATCCTGGCTGAAAACGTATTTGGTGATAAACGTCTCGTGGTGGTGGTGTTCATGGTGTGCATCATGTGATCCGTGAACATCTGCATGGTGTAATGTGGCTACGCTGCTCATTTTCTTATTTTTAATCTTCCCGGTTGTTTACCGGGGTCCGGTTAATTATTTTTTTACAGGCAGGGCCTGTGCTGTTTGAACTGGTTTGCTGGCGTTGCTGTCGGCCACGGCAGGCTTGGGTGCATTTTTTTCCTGCAGGCTCTGCCATTCTGATTTTTGTTCGGCCAGCCATTTTTTATACTCTTCCATTGTTTCCACAACGATCACCCCACGCATGGCGTAGTGGTTGGCTCCGCAAAGCTGGTCGCAGGCAATTTCGTAAACAAAATCAGGGTTCTTTGTTTTATCCTTCATTTGTGCAGTGGTGAATTTGGGGGTAAACCACTGGGTGGTTGGAATACCCGGTACCGCATCCATTTTAAGGCGGAAATGAGGAAGACCCACGTCGTGGATTACATCCTGTGAACCAATCACCATTTTTACCGGCACACCCACCGGTATGTGCATGGTACCGGTAACATGAATATCATCCTTGCTGGCCGGGTCATTGAAGTCCACGCCCAGGTTATTATCAGAATTGGTGAGTTTAAAATTCTTTTTGCCAAGCATTTTATCGGCACCGGGGTAACGGAATTCCCAGGCAAACTGGTGACCGGTTACCTCCACCACGATGGCATCCTTGGGTGCATCAGCGGTGATCTTGAACCAGTACTTCAGTCCGAATACCACCAGCACGGTAAGAAAGATAGCCGGAACGGTAGTCCATAACAATTCCAGTTTATTGTTATGTGGATAGTAAAACGCTTTGCGGTTGTCGGATTCCTGGTATTTATAGGCAAACCAGAATAATAATATCTGTGTGATCACGAAAACCAGGCCGGTGATGGCGGTGGTGATCATGAACATCCTGTCCAGGCTTTCTCCTTCCACGGATGCAGAACCCTGCGGGAAAAGCGTTTTTCCGTAATACAGCTCATTGCAGTACCATACACCGATGAGGCCGAATACCAGCAGGCCCATCAGCAGGAATGCATTGATGCGGTTGTTTTGTTTACGGGTCTTCTCCTCGCCCTTCAATACACTCACATACTCGCTGGCTTTCGCAATCTGGAAAATCACAACGAAGATCAAAATGCCTAAGACTACCATTAAAAACGCCTTCATATTCTAAAGTATTTTCTGTAAATATTATTCAGGTCTCTGAAAATCTGTTTTATATATACTGCTTCTTTACCCGCAGTTGGTTTTAATTAAGTATGGTGAATCATGCTTTCTTTAAGGAAAGGATGATTGCGGGCCAGCAACGAATGCTTGGTCAGGTAATTGCCGGTTCCCCACAGGATAAGCCCGATGAACAGGCAGGCAATACCGAACTCAAATGGCATCAGTTCAAAATGTTCGTGAACGGTACCGGGCATCACCATCTGGAAAAAGTCGATCCAGTGACCGAAGATGATAAGCACCGCCATGATGGTCACCAGGGTCCAGTTCCGTTTTACCCCACGTTTCATCAATATCAGCAGCGGGCAAAGGAAGTTCACGATCAGGTTGAAGAAGAAGATGCCTTTATACGGTCCTGCTTTTTCTGCCGTACCAATGCGCTCGATAAAATATTTTGTTTCTTCCGGCTGGTTACTGTACCAGATCAGCATATACTGTGAGAACCAGAGGTAGGTCCAGAACACCGAGAAGGCAAACATGAATTTTCCCAGGTCGTGCAGGTGCTCTTCGGTAACATAAGGCAGCTGGCCCCTGTTCTTTAAAAAGATCACGAACAAAGCGATCAGCGACATGCCGGATACAAAGGTGCTGGCAAATGTGTACCAGCTGTACATGGT
>DMRT01000323.1 GCA_003455235.1 Chitinophagaceae bacterium | reverse complement strand
CGGTATGTGGTATCGGGCAGCAGCAGCAAACCAGGATGACTTGTCCTTTCATAAATGCCGTCATTGTATCCCGGTAGTGGCGACAGGTGCTGAACCGCCGGTCCGCCGGCAGCCCGCCATTTATAATCAATGTGCGCATTCAGGTAGCGGGTTTCGTTGTACCCGATTTCATTCATGCGGAAACCGGAAACGGGTTTGTCGCCATCCCACAAAAATGCTTCATAAATACCATTGCGGTTGGAAGAGCCATTACACCGGTCGGTGGCCGAAATGGCAAAACTTATTTTATCGGAGTACACTTCAATCACCGGAGGATTGCAGAGATAAACACCGCCCGATTTTTTCAACGTGTATAACTTAGGAACCTGTTCATAGGTGCTGAGGTTGCGGTCGTACACCGCCAATCGGAAAATGTCAGGCGCAATGGTATCGGGCAGCGGAAAACCGAATAACGAAGGGTTCAGCACTTTGTCGGTTCGGGTATCCCGTATTTCAAAATGAACATGCGGCCCTTCGGAGGCGCCGGTATTGCCGCTGTAGGCAATGAAATCGCATTTAGCAACCGGGAACTGACCAGGCGCAAACGTCAGATCAATATTCCAGCTTTTTGATTGGTACTGCTGTGCTGTTACCTGTTTTTCCAGTTCCGGAAAAAAATCATTCAGGTGTGCGTACAGGCTTGTATACCCGTTGGGATGGTTAATATATATAGCCCTGCCAAATCCAAGTGGTTCAATCTTAACCCGGGCGATGTATCCGTCGGCCACGGCATATACGGGCAGGTTTTGTTTTTGAGCCGTACGGCAATCGAGCCCCATGTGGTAATGATTGTTCCTGATCTCACCGAAATTGGCAACGATCTCGGGCGACAGATCCAGCGGCCAGATGAAATAGCCTTTTGGATAAGCCGGCATTGGTTGAGCAAAAGAGCGGAGAGAAATTAGCAAAAGAATCAACAGCGTATGTAATGCCCGTATTTTCAGAATCATTGCATTTATCCGGTTAGAAAAAAGACAGAACCCCGGGCATAAAAATACTTATATTCACGTAAACAAAACTTAATCAAAACAAACGGCTATGAAACAGTTGCTTCTTCTCCTTCTGCTGACCTGCACCGTACGGGCAGCATCCGCTCAAAACCCCGATTGTAAAGTGTTGCTTGACTCCATCAAAGGAACCTATGCCGGTGATTGCAGCAATGACAAAGCCAGCGGCAAAGGCAAAGCCGTGGGTACACATACCTACGAAGGGGATTTTAAAAACGGCCTGCCGGAAGGAAAAGGAAAATACACCTGGCCCAACGGCGATTACTATTACGGAGGCTGGAAAAAAGGATTGAAAGAAGGCAAGGGCGAACTGCATCGTTTTGAAGGGGGAAAGGAAACACTGATTACCGGCTATTGGAAAAAAGGAAACTACCGCGGTGAATACGAGAATCCCTACGTGATTAATAATGTAACCAATGACGTTGGCCGGGTGGAAGTAACCAAGCTCAACGACCGGGACTTCACACTCAGCGTTACGGTGGAAAGCCTGGCAGGCGGCGGACAGGCCGGATCGGGGCACCCGGGCACGACGGTAATGACCAACCACCAGGTGACAAGGGAGTCGTACGTTAGTAAATCAAATAATGTACTTACCAATAAAGAAGTAACCACCTTCCGGGGCATCGTATTTCCTTTCCGGGTGATGATGAACTTTGGCAATACCCTCGTGGATATTGAAGTTTTTGAACAGGGTTCATGGGATGTACGGGTGCCCATCAATAAATAAACAATTCCGCAATAGAGGAATATGCCCGGCGCTTACCCGCCGGGTTTTTTATTTACATCATTTCCGATTACTTTTGCACGCCACATCAGCGGTAATACTGCACATGCCAAAAGACAATTCCATTCAATCTGTACTCATTATCGGCTCGGGCCCCTTCATCATCGGCCAGGCCTGTGAATTTGACTATTCCGGATCCCAGGCGGCCCGTTCCCTGCGGGAAGAGGGCGTTAAAGTGATCCTGATCAACAGCAATCCCGCCACCATTATGACCGACCCCATGATGGCCGACCGGGTGTACCTGCTGCCCCTTACCGTGGAAAGCATAGAACAGATACTGGATGAAAATAAGATTGATGCCGTGCTGCCTACCATGGGCGGACAAACAGCCCTCAACCTTTGTAAGGAAGTGGATGAGCTGGGCATCTGGGAAAAGCATGGTGTACGGCTGATTGGCGTGGACATTAAAGCGATTGATAAAGCAGAAGACCGGGAAAAATTCAGGCAGTGGATGATTGAAATGAACATTGCGGTATGCCCGGCCAAAATCGCCAACTCCTTCCTGGAAGGAAAAGAATTTGCACAACAAATCGGGTTTCCGCTGGTGCTGCGTCCTTCTTTCACCCTGGGTGGAACGGGCGGAAGCATCGTGTTTAATAAAGAAGAGCTGGACGAGGCGTTGAACTCGGGGCTGCAGGCCAGTCCCATTCATGAAGTACTGGTGGAAAAAGCCGTGCTGGGACGGAAAGAATTTGAGCTGGAGCTGCTCCGCGATAATCAAGACAATGTGGTGATCATCTGCTCAATCGAAAATTTTGACCCCATGGGCGTGCATACCGGCGACTCCATCACCGTGGCACCCACCATGACGCTGAGTGATACTGCTTACCAGCGCATGCGCAACACGGCCATCGCCATGATGCGGAACCTGGGCAACTTTGCCGGCGGTTGTAACGTACAGTTTGCCCTGAACCCGCAAACAGAAGAACTGATTGTGGTGGAGATCAACCCAAGAGTAAGCCGCTCATCAGCGCTCGCCAGTAAGGCAACGGGTTATCCCATTGCCAAGATCGCCGCCAAACTGTCCATCGGGTATAACCTCGATGAATTAAAGAACCAGATCACGCAATCCACGTCGGCCTATTTTGAACCCGCCCTGGATTATGTGATCGTTAAAATACCCCGCTGGAACTTTGATAAATTCAAAGGAGCCAAAGATACCCTTGGCTTTTCGATGAAGAGTGTGGGAGAAGTGATGGGTATCGGAAGAAGTTTTGCCGAAGCGGTACAAAAAGCCTGTCAGAGTTTAGAGAATGAAGTAGTAGGCCTGGGCTATTATGGAAAAAGCCTGATGCATACCGAAGAGCTGCTGGAATATATTAAAACGCCGAAATGGGACCGTATCTTCCGCATTAAAGATGCCCTGATGGCAGGTGCCAGCGTAAAACGCATCTGCGAGAGCACCAAAATCGACCGCTGGTTCATTTACCAGATACAGAAGATATGCGACTGCGAAAAAGAGATCGCCAAATACGACCTGAAAACATTACCGGATGCATTGCTGCGGGAAGCAAAACTGCTCGGCTTCAGTGATGAGCAGCTGAAAAGCATCATGAAGGAAGAAGATGCCGAACATGTGTATGAAAGAAGAAAAGCCATGGGACTTACCCGGGTGTATAAAATGGTGGATACCTGCAGTGCCGAGTTTGAAGCGAAGACGCCTTACTTCTATTCCACCTTTGAAAACAAACCGGTGAATGAAAGTACATTGCCCAGTAACGAAAGCATTGTATCAAACAGGAAAAAAATTATTGTACTTGGCAGCGGTCCCAACCGCATCGGCCAGGGAATTGAATTCGACTATTGCTGCGTGCATGGCCTGCAGGCCATCAAGGAAGCCGGGTTTGAAGCCATCATGGTGAACTGTAACCCCGAAACGGTTTCCACCGACTTCGACATTGCCGATAAGCTGTACTTTGAACCCGTGTTCTGGGAACACCTCTGGGAGATCATAGAACATGAAAAGCCGTATGGGGTGATTGTTCAGCTGGGCGGACAAACTGCACTTAAACTTGCGAAGCGCCTGAATGAAAAAGGTATTGCCATCATCGGCACTTCGTTCGACGATATGGATATTGCCGAAGACCGCGG
>DMRT01000017.1 GCA_003455235.1 Chitinophagaceae bacterium | reverse complement strand
TCTGGTGGGTGCGGCCCGTTTCGAGGCGGGATTCAACCAGGGTGACATAGTTCAGGCGTTCCAGTACTTTATAATGAGTAATGGCATCTTTTCCGTGATCGCCATCGGGGTAGGCGGTAAACAGTTTGCGGAAGCGCTGGTGCCTGCCCACGTTAGCGATGATGGTGCCTTCATTTTTCTCCACATCGCCCCATACCAATGCAATATAGCGGCGGTGTACCGTGTGGTTGAAAAATTGCTTGGCCAGGCTGGTCATCGCTTTTTGTGTTTTGGCCAGTACCAGCAACCCGCTGGTGTTTTTATCAATGCGGTGAACCAGGCCGAACCGGGGAAGCGTGTCTTCGTCCAATTCGGGGTTCTGCTGCTTTAGATGATAGGCCACGCCGTTGATGAGGGTTCCGTTGGGATTGCCGCTGCCGGGATGCACCACCATGCCGGCAGCTTTATTGATGATGAGTACTGAATGATCTTCGTACACGATGTTGAGCGGAATATTTTCTGCAACAATATCGCTGCTTTCGGGTGAGCGGCTGTCGAACAGCACAATCTTATCCTTCGGCTTCACTTTGTAGTTGGTCTTCACCGGCTTCTCATTCACCAGCACCATTTCGTTGTCGATGGCCTGCTGGATCTTATTGCGGGTGGCGCCTTCAATCCTTGTCATCAGGAATTTATCAATACGGAGGGGTTCCTGGCCCTTATCAATGGTAAGCACCAGGCGTTCGTAGAGTTCTTCGGAGTCAGTAATTTCTATTTCTTGTTCAGACATGTTGGGTATTTAGTCGTTGGTCTTTCAGCAATTGGTCATTAATAAGAGGCCAAAAGTTGCCGGGACTAAAAATGACTTATTGACTTTATGACTTTTGATCAATGACCATTGACTTGTTTTATCTTTGCAAATTAAAACATTGCAGTGGATAAGCAGCCGGTGATATTTAAAGACCTTGGGATCGTGGAATACAAAACCGCCTGGGACTACCAGGAGCAGTTGCTGCAGGAGAACGTGCAGATCAAATCTGCCATGCGCCACGAACCTCAAACTTCAAACTTCAAAGCTCAAACCTCCAACTATTTCCTTCTCTGCGAACACCCGCCCGTATATACCCTGGGAAAAAGCGGCAAAAAAGAACACGTGCTGATGAGTGATGAGGAACTGGCTGAAAACGACATCGCCTTTTTTCATACCAACCGGGGAGGAGATATAACTTTCCACGGCCTGCAACAGATTGTGGGATATCCCATTCTTGACCTGGAGAAATACAGCACCGACATTGGCAAATACCTGCGCAACCTGGAGGAAGTGGTAATACAAACCATCGGGGAATACGGAATAAAAGGAGAGCGGAGCAAAGGTGAAACCGGTGTGTGGATTGATGCAGACGTACCCGGGCGGGAACGCAAGATATGCGCCATCGGTGTTCGATGCAGCCGCTGGATCACCATGCATGGCTTTGCGCTGAATGTGAATACCGACCTCGGGTACTTTAATAACATCATTCCATGCGGCATACAGAACAAGCAGGTTACTTCCATTGAACGGGAACTGGGCCATGCGGTGGATTATGCCGAAGCCAAAGAGAAAGTACAACGGAACTTTGAAAAGATATTTGACTCGGTATTAACCTGAACTATGAATTCCTGCCTTCTTTCGGAATGAAGAATTTGTTCTTCTCAATCATCCTGCCGTTTTCGAATATTTCAAAGAAGAACCAGCCGGCGTGCAGGAAATTCACTTTTTCAATAATCAGGTAAGTGTCTTTTACCCGGTTAAGCTCAAAAAGGAATTTATTATTCTCGTCAAAGAATTTTACGCTGTATTTGCGGTTGTCGGCATTGGGCAGACTGATCACCACGTTATTGTCGCGGCTGGTATAAATACGCCTGCTCGGATAGCGGGATGCGTCTTCTTTTTCACTGTCTGCCGGGTCTTCGGCAATGATCAGCGGTTCTTTTTTTGTCTTGCTGTTTTTTGCAACGGGTTCTTTCCCCTTTTTCGTTTTTTTGCCTGCAACGGTTTTCTTTTCTTTTTCTCCCGGGGTTGTTTCAGGCAATGTTTTTAATTCGGGTTCTTTTTTTGTTTCCTTCAGCCCCTGCCGGCTCATGTCTGCTTTTTTAAACGGATCTACCACGGTTTCCTGGGTGAACAGGGGCAGCGGTGGCGGAACGTCTTTCACCGGCCTGGCCGATTCGGTGAAAATATAATCGCCTTTTTCAAAAGAAATGAAAAGACGGTAATACATTTTATTATAAGGCGGCAGCTCATCTACAAACCCGTTTTCGGCGTTCTGGGGTGCCAGCACGGTGCCAATGGTGGAAAAATTCTTCAGGCTGTCGAACGAACGCTGGATATTGATGGTTTTTACTTCCAGCGGGTACTGGTTGCGCCAGCTGATGATGATCTTGCCGCTGAAATTCTTTACAGTGATACCCGGCAGTATCTCCTGGGCAGAGAGATTGCCGGCAGCAAACACAAGGGTAAGTAAACAAAGGATTTTACGCATAGCAGGTAACAACAGGCAATTATATTTTTCTGAACAAATATAAGCACTGTTGATCAGAAGGCTAACGTATTTGGCGGAAGTGATCCGTTACCCTGCAATCCGCCGGTGTGCAGGCAAAGAATCCTGCTGCCCGGTGGAAAATGATTCTTCTTAACCTGGTCCGTCACCGCATAAAACATCTTGGCTGTATACACGAAATCAAGTGGGACGCGGTATTGCTGCCAGCATTGATTGATGAAGTGAATGAGTGCTTCGTTTTTTTTAGCGTAGCCGCCGAAATGGTAGCCGGTCCAGCATTCAACAGCCGCCGGCATGGTGGTAAACCCGGTGAGTTCTTTGATCCGTTCATCGAGGTTGTTCATTTCTTTTACTACCGGAATGCCGATGAGTTGCTGATGGGGCTTTGCGTGTAATGCGAGTCCGGCCAGGGTGGTGGCCGTGCCCAGTGCCGTGCATATATGTGTGTGTGAAGTATCCACCAGGTTCATGATCAGGGAGGCTCCCCGTGCACCCATCGGGTGGTACCCGCCTTCGGGGATCACCAGGCATTCACCATGCTCACCCGGAAGTGAAGGAGAAGTGGCGGCAGCTGCATAGGCTGTCCTGGAAATAAATTTCAATTGCATCCCATCTTTTATGCATTGCAGCAGGGTGTGCGAAAGCGTGGCGGATTCTTCACCCCGAACAATGCCGATGCTTTTTAAACCAAGCGCTCCACAGGCATAAGCTGTGGCGGCCAGGTGATTGGAATAAGCGCCGCCGAATGTAACGATGGTACGGTGCGCTGAACGGATTGCTTCTTCCAGGAAATAATGCAGCTTGAATAATTTGTTGCCTGATATAACGGGATGAATACGGTCGAGCCGCAGTACGGATACGCTGATTCCTTTTTCAATGAACAATTCATCATGAAGTTGTTCCGTTACTGCGGTGGAAACATCAAAAAGCATTTTTGCTGATAACTTGTTATTTTCGCACTTTAAAATCAGCAGTCAATTTAAACCATTTAATTTTCTTTATACATGCAGCCCACTCTTTTGATCTTAGCCGCAGGAATGGCCAGCCGCTATGGAAGTATGAAACAGGTGCAGGGATTCGGTCCTTCCGGGGAAACGATTATGGACTATTCCATTTACGATGCCATCCGGGCAGGATTCGGGAAGGTGGTTTTCATCATCCGGAAAGATTTTGCCGATGATTTCAAGGCAAAGTTTGAACCCAAGCTGAAAGGAAAGATCAAAACCGGTTATGTGTACCAGGAGATGGACTCTTATCTCGGTGAATTGAAAGCGCCGGCCGACCGCACCAAGCCCTGGGGCACGGGGCATGCCGTGCTGTGTGCCAAAGAAGTGATCAGCGAACCTTTTGCGGTGATCAATGCGGATGATTACTATGGAAGAGATGCCTTTGTAAAAGCGGCTGATTTCCTGAATAACAAATGCAGTGACAAGCAATATGCCATCATCGGTTACGAACTGGCCAAAACGCTGAGCGAACATGGAACGGTGAGCCGCGGTGTTTGCCAGGTAGATGATAAAAATAATTTAGTGAGTATTAAAGAACGCACTAAAATTTACCGGGAAGGAACCGATATTGTATATGAAGATGAAGCGGGCAAACATACCGTACCGTCGGGTTCCAGTGTGTCGATGAATTTCTGGTGTTTTCACCCGGCTTTGTTCGGGCCAACGGAAAAACAATTTCTGGAGTTTGTGAAAGAGAACAATGCCAACATCAAGGCGGAATTCTTTATCCCGCTGATGGCGGAAGACTTCATGGATCACCAGGGTGGGCATATCAGTGTGATCCCTACTTCATCGAAGTGGTTTGGGGTTACCTATAAAGAGGATGCGCCGGTGGTAAAAGCCAGTGTTGATAAACTGGTGGCCGATGGAGAATACCCGGCTTCCCTGTGGGGCTGATCACAATTGAAAAATTAACCTCAATAAAAATGTCCCGCCAAGAGCGGGACATTTCAGTTCAGTTTCCATGAAGGGTTATTAATTTCCCACCACCATAAATACATATTCCTCCATCTTCTTCACCTGGTGTTCTCGTTCCAGTCCTTTCAGTCCTGTATTATTGGGCAGTTTAATGCTTACGGTGTCTCCTGATCTTTTTACTTCGTCGAGGAGTTTATAAATATTTTTCGATTTGGCGGCAAACACCACGCCATCGGCTGTTGAGTTCTTGGAGGTGATGATGCCGATGATCTCGCCGTTCTTGTTCAGTACGGGTCCGCCGCTGTTACCGGGGTTTACGGCTACCGATACCTGGTAGGCAGTGGAATCGCCCTCGTTGCCCGATTTGGCACTTACATATCCCTGGCTGTATACGATCTCGTTGCGGGGATAGCCGAGTGTGAATATCTGCTCACCCAGGTACGAGTTTGTTTTGTTGATGCTGTAAGGCAGGTTGATCACCGGTTTAAAGGCAGTATCGCTGATCTTCAGGATGGCAAGGTCGGTATTGGGATCGGTACTCAGGGTGGTGGCCTTAAAATATTCTCCTTTGCTGTTTTGAACGTAGATGTTCTTCATCCGGTTCACCACGTGGGCATTGGTAACAATAAAGCCCTTGCCATCGATCAGGAAACCGGTAGCCCGGTAATCAGGAGATGTAGGCATAACGGGTCTTTGTGAAACCTGTCCCGATTCAACCTGCTGCTTGATGTTCTCCAGCTTGTTGTCGGTGTTCTTAGCATTATTCTAAGGGATGGCAACGAGGTCTTCTTTGTTGGAGTCGCTTACTTTTTTGGTATAGGCAATGATGAGCCCGGCGGAAGCTACTGACATGAGGCCGGCAATGCTGGCAGCCACGGCAATATTGCGCTTGTATTTTTTCCAGAGGAAGGCCACTTTGGCTTTCCCGTTCAGCTGTGCTTTAGTGATGATTCCTTCTTCAGCCAGCATGCCTTCCACTTCGTATAAGGTATGTTTATAAGCCTTGATGTTTGCCTGCTTATCCAGTTCGTGGAATAAGAAGGTATGTTCCACCACTGCCTGGTCAACGGAAGGGTCGTTTTTGCGGATTTCCTCAAAAAAAGCTCTTTCCTGGGCAGACATTTCGCCTTTCAGGTAACGTTCAACCGCCTCTAAAAGTAATAATTCATCCATTTCACTGTCCGTTTTTATATTGAGCAAAAAATAATTTTTTCAATCGCAGCAGGCACTTATACTTCTGTGTTTTTGCGTTATCGGCATTGGTATATCCAAACTCGGCGGCAATCTCCTGCATATTCTTCTTCTGTATATAGTAGGCATCCAGCAGACTTTTGCAGGGTTCGCCTATCTTACTTATGGCCATTTCCATCATCCCGAAGCTGGCATTGTGCTTTTCATGCTGCTCCATATCTTCGTCCACCGGAACCGAATCCTCCACGTTTTCCACCAGGTTGCTGTAGCGCTGCAGTTGCTGCAGCCTTTTCAGCCAAAGACGCCGGCAAACAGAGTATATAAAGGTTCTCAGCTGGCAATTCAGTTCAAATCCTTCCGTAGTGGCCTTCTCGTAAAGAACAATCATGGCTTCCTGGAAAATATCCCTGGCCTCGTCGCTGTTACCGCTGTTATTCAGTATAAATGCCTGAATCATAGGGTAGTTATCACGGTAAATGGCTTCAATTACGCCCCGGTCGTTAGCCGCTAGTCCCCTCAAAAGCTCATTTTCCTGTTGATAATTGCTCACCCGGTAGTATTAATACGGTTATTGATTATTTGTAACCCAAAGCAACGAAAAAAAAATCTAAAAAAAGGTGGGTTACCTTTTTGCAGCAGCGGTATTAATTTGAAAATTATAATTTTTAAAAATTAAACAAAACCGAAAATGAAAAAAGTAATCTTAGCGTTAGCTATCGTTTCTGTGGCTTTTGTAGCCTGCAACAACAGCGGAGAATCTAAAGAAGCAAAAACCGACAGCCCTGCTGCAACTACAGAAGTAGCTCCAGCTCCTGCTGCTCCTGCTGCTGATTCTACTAAAGCTCCTGCTGCTGACTCTACCAAAGCTCCAGTTGCTGACTCTACTAAGAAGTAATTGAGCCCGGTTAGCAGATCGCTTGTTGTTTTAACCGGAACTATATAAGATTTTCTTAGGACAAGCAATCATTGATGCCCCTCCTTTCAAGGAGGGGTGTTTTTTTGCGGTTATATCAATGTGATTTCCTATTTTTGAGAAACAATGAACAGCAACAAGGCAAATACCTGGTTTTACTATTACAACTATTATTTTACAAATAGGCCGGGATGCTATTGTTAACAAGGAATGTAACAGCTTAACATAACAGGATCCCGGCACCAGCCGGGATCTTTTTTTATAACCAGATGAACAAACGGATCTGCATACAGGGTTTTGAAGGCAGCTTTCACCAAATGGCGGCCTGGGAGTTCTTTGGCAAAGCCACCGGGGTGATCTGCTGCGCCAGTTTTAAAGACGTGGTTAAACTGGCTTCCGACCGTAAACAAAGTGAAGGCGGAATCATGGCCATCGAAAACTCCATTGCCGGTAGCATCCTGCCCAATTACAGCCTGCTGATGAAAAGCAATCTCCGCATCGTGGGTGAAGTTTACCTGCAGATTAAACAAAACCTGCTGGTAAACCCGGGTGTAACCCTGACAGATATCAAAGAAGTGCATTCCCATCATATGGCTATTCAGCAATGTTTCGGGTTCCTGGATAAATACAACTGGCGGCTGGTGGAAACCGAAGACACTGCCCTCAGTGCAAAACACATTCACCAGCACCGCAGCAAACACATCGCCGCGATTGCCAGCAAGCTGGCCGCCGAATTATACCAGCTGGATATCCTTGCACCCAACATCCATATTCCGATTCATCTGAGAGACGATGCGCCGGCAACACCGATCTTGACGCGCCGTCGCTCGGCGACCTCGGTGATGCCCGGCGGTCCGGCAGTTCCTGTAAACCCCCGAATCGATGAGACGACTTACGAGGACATTCTGAGGATCCTTGAGGGCATGTCGTTGGTAATTGAGCGAAGCCCCAAAGTATTCA